>JAIBDK010000439.1 GCA_024679435.1 Gammaproteobacteria bacterium
GAATGTAAAAGTCTGTTTTGCTATTGGCCACCAAGGCCCGCACAATCCTTCTTTCACGAATCTGCTCCAAATCTCCTGTCAAGGTAAACGAAGTTCCCTCAACGTATCGTTCTCTGCCTCCTCGAGTGTCTGGGCGTCGCTGTGTGCTGTTAATCCCAGGGTTATCGCTGCAGAAATAAGCAGACGAACGATCAGAGCCCGATTACTTTTTATATTAAGTCTAGGGTTTTTCATTATGGCACGCATAAATGACATCCATCAAATACGGTTCTTTGCAACATAGGCGTCGCCGCAAAGACCTTTCGAATCATAGGCTCTTGCTCGTCTCATTTTTGCACTTTCATAGATAATTTAATTTCACTAGATTTCATGCGAAAGCGACGCTTCTACTTTAGTTAGTTTAGTTTTAGATAGAGCTTAACCCATCTGGTTTAGGTTTTATGCCAGGTGTCCCTCGTCGATGCAATAAAAGTAATTCAGACCCTAATTTTCTCTATCGCCGAGCTTGAGAGCGCTGGGAGTTTGCTCTTCATATGTAAAGTATAAACAGGGCCAGATCTATTTGATGACTGATTACGTTTGGAATGGGCGGCTAGTTTTGTCTTTGGATGTGCCACGCGAGAGAGTTTGTAGTTGGCTACCAGCGATAGCGAGCAGACAATATCCAAGAAAATAATAAAAGCCCGGCCCAAGGGTCGCGTGAAAAGTCAGCAGCCCGGCTTCTTTCTCTATGGCATTAGCCGCAAGATAGGCGACGAACACGGCGATAACAAATACGTCTGCCATAGACCATTTGCTGATTAGTGATCCGAAAAGGTCCAGTTTGTGGGCTATGATGAGATTCTTTGTCAGCGTGCTAGTCACCAGTAACAGGGCCTTGATCAGCGGGATGATGATACTGAAAAGGGCCACCAGAAAAGCGACCAGTACGTGTTTTGAAAGATAGAGTTCCTCGACTGTTCCAATGATGCTGCGGGATTTATTGTAAGCTTGAACGGAGCCTTCAAATTCCATGTTATCCACCAGAAACTGGGCGATGGATCCGACGACTTCCGGGGTGTCCGGATTTTCAACAATAATGTCTTTGCCGATATTGGCAAGATCGGCTTGATCTATCTCTGCGGTAATATCCAGCAGTGGCTGGGTCAGCCCGGGATAGAGCAGAATATAAGCGATTAACATTAGAACGAGGGAAAGTTTTTTAAACATATTTATGTAAGAGGAGTTTCAATTAACAGACGAAGACGGTAGGCTCGAAATACCGATTAATTATCCCGTATTGTTAACCGATTGAATAATTAATTCTATACAATATTTTTAATTTGGAATCCGAGGCTTATGACGAATTCACCCATTATTCTGATAACCGGCGCCTCCGGTGGTATCGGCCGGGCGGCGGCCATTGAATGTGCGCAAAAGGGCGCCCGTATCGCGGTTCACTATAACGGTAATCTTGCTTTGGCCGAAGAAACTTTGGGGTTGCTGAGTGGCGAAGGTCATCAGCTTTTTCAGGCAGACGTGACCGACCCGGATCAGGTTGCTCATTTGATTAGCGGGGTGACGCAGCATATGGGTGGTATCGATGTGCTGATTAACAACGCAGGGGTCTCTCAGCGGCATGAAATAACCGAGATTGATTATGAAACCTGGCAGGAATCATGGAAACGTATCGTAGATACCAACCTGACCGGTCCCAGCAACCTTTGCTATTGTGCGGCCATCAAAATGGTCGAACAGGGTGGAGGAAGAATTGTAAACGTATCTTCTAGGGGAGCGTTTCGGGGCGAGCCGTTAATGCCTTGGTACGGCGCATCCAAAGCGGGTTTGAATGCCTTGGGGCAATCACTGGCGCAGGCGCTTGGGCCGAAGAAAGTTTTTGTATATACGGTTGCGCCGGGTTTTGTGGAAACTGAAATGGCGGCGGCGGTTCTGGCCACCGCAGAGGGTGATGATATTCGAAATCAGAGTGCCATTGGTCGTGTGGCGCAGCCTGAAGAACTCGGAAAAACCATCGGCTTTCTGGCGCTGGAAGCACCGGAGTTTATGACCGGGTGTATTATTGATGTGAACGGAGCGTCTTATCTTCGATCCTGATGTGCCGGAGCCTGTTTCGCGCAAGGCCATGAGGAAAAATCGGCGATAAGCGTGAATCTGGTCAATTGAAGCCCGGTTTCCCCTTACGTTTCGCTCCGGCACAATGCGGTTTTTTTAGAATGCTCAAGTTGATTCAAAAATAAGAGTAGTAATTTGAAGTAGAGGTTCGTTTATGCTATTTCTCAGTGTTCGAGGTCTGATTTCGACATCCTGTTTTCATAACCCGCTAATTATTTCTGGCTACAACCTTAGCTCAACGACGGAAAGAACATATGAAAAATAACA
>JAIBDK010000465.1 GCA_024679435.1 Gammaproteobacteria bacterium
AGGTTCTGTGGAAGATCGCGCCGCATATCATATATCCACTTCGGTTTGTTTTACCCCACCACCGTGACTTACGACCCGCCTGGCTTATTCGCATGGGTTTATTTTTATACGATAATTTAGGTGGTAGAAAACTACTCCCCGCGAGCCGATCGATAGATCTAACTAAGGATCAAGCAGGAGTCCCACTCAAAAGTGTTTTTCGAAAAGGGTTTGAATACTCGGATTGCTGGGTTGACGATGCTAGACTGGTTGTATTGAATGCTCAGGATGCCGCAATCCGTGGTGCTGATATTTTAAGCTATAACAAAGTTGAAACCGCGCGTCGGCACAATGGTGTTTGGGTTATCACAAGTCGTAGTCAGGATAATAGTGTTCAGACCCATTTGGCAAAAATCCTGGTTAATGCTAGCGGACCATGGATTAATTTAGTTCAGGATGCGCTCCACACACCTGACGCTTCTAGCATTCGCATGGTTCGGGGTAGCCATATTGTGGTGCCTAGAATTTTCGATAACGACAATTGTTATATTTTGCAGATTTCAGACAATCGAATTGTGTTTGCAATACCTTATGAAGAAGCGTTCACATTAATTGGTACGACCGATAGCGATTATGAAGGCAACCCTGAAAACGTTTCTATTTCTCATGAAGAAGTCCATTATCTCTGTTCTTCCATTGGGCGCTACTTTACTAAAGATGTGAATCCTGAGGATGTGGTTTGGTCATATTCAGCGGTTCGGCCCTTGCTTGAGGATGGGAAGGCAGAGGCACAAGCAGCATCCAGAGATTATCGGATCGAAATTGATGATGTACAAAACCTGCCACTTATTAATATTTATGGTGGGAAAATCACCACCTACCGAAAACTTGCAGAAGATGTCCTGACTAAAATTAATCAGTTCATTTCCTGCAGTGATTCATCCTGGACCGCGGATTCACCTCTTCCGGGCGGGGATTTTCAATCTGGCGGCTATTCTAAGCTGGTAGCAGAATTGGTCAACGAGTACAGTTTTTTAAGTCAACAGTATGTCAACAGGATGGCTCGTCTTTATGGGACAACTGTCCGTAAAATATTAGGCAATGCTCGCACTCCAGATGACCTCGGACAACGGTTTGGTGACTATTTATCTCAGGTAGAGGTTGATTATCTGATTGAAAACGAATGGGCAACTTGTGTCGACGATATAATATGGCGACGAACCAAAGAAGGCTTGAGGTTGTCTGTTAAACAAATTAAGCAATTAGAAACCTACATACAGAATCGAGACTCACGGGTGGAACCCAAAAGAAATTAGGTTTTTTTGGCGTGCTGGCTGAAGATTAATTGCAAAGAACCGTATTGCGGTGAAGGACTGAACTCGGTACTGACAATTTAACTGTCATTTGGTGATGATGGCTAAATGACAACTTCAAATCAGTAAAAAACAACATCAAGTTTCCTCAGAAGACATTCAACACGCGAATTATTTCGCTGAAATGATTCGGTCAAACATACCGACCGCCAGGTTTCTCTGATTGAAATGCAGCTGCCCCTGGAGCGTATCGTCCACAACTCATCCTCGGCATCGATTGGAAACTGATCAGTCACGTTAACCAAAAAAGTCGTTTCAGCGTATTGAATCGGAACCCTTTTATCTGTCTTTTCCGAAAATCAACTAATCAAAGACCTGTTATAGATCATCTTCTGGTACAGAATATCTAAAGGCTGTGTAAATAATTCGTAAAATTTTCAATGTTGTCAAACGGCGGTAAACAACTGGTGCCGTTACATGCATACGCAACAGTTTCAGGTAATGCTTTTTTAACAGCCAGACCCGCGGGGAGGGCTTTCTGGTTTTTGTTCAGTGCATAGCAGGAGACCATGGGCCAGAACCCGAC
>JAIBDK010000365.1 GCA_024679435.1 Gammaproteobacteria bacterium
AGTGCTTTTCGGGTATGTCGCTCGAGAACGAGCCAAAGGGTCTGAAATTGGCGGCAGGGTTGGCAGTGTGGTCTCGAATATTGCGGGTTTTCCTGAAACGGTTTTAAGCGCGTTGGAAGCAGTTAGCGATACCAAAGGTGGGCGGATTATCCGTCTTGATGCAGATGTTGGAATCCGTCTCAATTCATTTCAGGGTCTCGACAATGTGCCGGGTTATATCGCCTCACGATCTGATGGGGAGGATGGGAAGTATTATCAGCTGCATCAATTGTCTACCGGAAAACCGATAACGCGCTGGTCTTATCCCTCCGGCAGTATTCCTGCCGCTATTTCTTTTGTTGATGACTCTTTGATTGTAAAAGATACCGGTGGTTTTGAAGAGGCTACTGAGTCGCTAACAAAAGTTGATTTGAAGGGTGTCAAAATCTGGTCGACAGCCATCTCCGCACATCATGCGGTGCATGTGGACGCTGGTGGCAGAATATATACACCCGTGGCCATGGGTGACCACCCAAATGCACGGTTTGTTTCAGGTTATCGTGATGATGGCTATGCGGTTTTGAGCGCCGGAGGAGAAATTATAGAAATGAGATCAGTTTCCGACATTTTAAAGAATAATAATCTTGGGCATTTAATTTACGGGGTTGGCGCAATCGAAAAAGACGCGATCCATCTCAACGCAGTGAAACCGGCAGAAATGACAACAAAACACTGGCGAAAAGGTGATTTGCTGATGAGCAGCCGGCACTTATCGACGGTGTTTCTGTATCGTCCAGAAACCGGAAAGGTCATCTGGCATAAAACCGGCCCGTGGTTAAATCAGCACGACCCGGATTTTCTGGGCACGCATCAGATCAGCGTTTTTGGCAATGATGTCGTATCGAATTATAAGAACAGAACATCCAGAGACGCTGCATTTCTTAATGCGGCGAAAGCGGGCAATGAGATCTACGTTTATGACTTTATAGCTGATTCAGTGACTACGCCTTATCGTGAATTTATGGGCCAAACAGGGCTTTTTACGGTAACCGGTGGCCTGCATACTATTCTTAGCGACGGTTCTTTATTCGTGTATTTTTCAAATAAGGGACTGGGCAGTCTTTTCAACAAGGAAAATTCCAGCGCGCATTATTTCGGTGTTCTGGCCGGTCAACACACCGTTTCCATCGGCGCGGCACCGATGGTTTATGAGTCGGTCATCGCCGAAAATTAACGGGTTCGACGCGCACTCACCACAACAATCGACGCGGGAATGGAGAAGCCCAGACGAGTTTTAAACGGACCTAATTGCTGGCTAACGGCTGCGCGAATGTGGCGGGCATCCGCTTCACTTCCGCCCTTCTCTTTCATGAGTCTGACCGCAGGGCCCAGATTACAGGCCAGCTCAGCCATTTCTGCGGGTTTCAGCGTGGTTTCAATGGTTAGGTTTTCCACTTCAATGCTGATATCGCCAAGCCCGGCGTGGCTAAGAATATCGTGAACATAATCCATATCGGCGAACGCGGTGGGGCCGGGGGCTCTGGGGTCCCCGGCAACGCCTTTGCCCAAACGGTCTACCGCCGCATCTCTGGGAATGGAAAACCAGGGATTGCTGTCTACAGTAGACCACGAGACAAAATTTAGTTTGGCATCTGGTTTAAGGGCGATAGCAAGATTCTTGAATGCGACAGTGGGCTCAGTAAAAAACATGACCCCGAATCGGGATGCAATCAGGTCAAAAGAGTGTTGTTTAAACACATGGGTTTGGACATCAGCTTGCAGAAAGCGGATATTCGTATAGTGGCTGGATTCGATTCTTTGGGTGGCATAATCCAGTAACGGTTTGGAAACGTCGACACCGGTTATCTGAGCTTGATGACCAAACTTTCCGGCCAGGGCCAGCGAAGTGGCGCCGGTTCCGCAACCCACGTCCAGAATAACGCCGTCATCTTTCATCTCACAGCGTTCGATCAGGCGCGCATTGATATTGCTGAAACAGGCATCCAGGCCGGCCTGATAGCGGGCCCAGTTTTTGCCCGGACCGGTGTTCCAGAACTCAATTTGGCCGTCATTGTTTCGCAGTTTCCTGCCAGAGTCAAAGTCAGCGTCAGCGTCGGGTTTTGTCATGCTATTTTTACTCCTGGAATGTTTGTGAGTTCGCCAATGCTTTTTATGATGAAATGCGCGCCGGCCTCCAACAGTCTTTCCGGGCTCATTAATTCAGAGTAACCCACCACCTGCATGCCGGCGGCAACCGCACCGGTTATCCCCACGGGCGTGTCTTCCACTACCAGGCATTTTTCAAAGTTGTGGAAACCCATGGATTTAGCAGCGTGCAGATAAACGTCGGGAAAAGGTTTTCCGCGCTCGACCTCTGTGGCGCTGAATTTGTTATCGGCCAAATAAGGTAACAGACCCGCTTTTCCCAACGTGATGCGCATCTTCTGGTGGGTTCCGTTTGAGGCCACACAATACGGCGTTTGAAGCGCGTTTAGCAATGGCTCAACGCCAGCAATGGCGGTGACATTTTCAGCCAGCGCATCGGCGATTTCACTGCGGTATTTTTTCTCTAAATCGGGTAGCCAGCTTTTGCCGGTCAGTCGTTTGATAATTTGCTCGCAATCTGAAGAAGACCGCCCCATGAAATTGTCATACATATCCTGAAGTGTCAGGTTGAGATCGAATTCGTGATTCAGAATTCGGGCAAAGATTCGGTTGGTGATGGTTTCACTGTCAACCAATACACCGTCACAGTCAAAAATAATTAAGTCAAGTTCCGTTGTCATTGGGAAATGTCAGTATAAGAAGTATCTATAGATGGATTCAGCAAGATAGTGGATGATCCTGCTAATGTATAGTTAAATACAAAATAATCTCAAATATGGTTCCTTATCTGCGGAGCGCATTTTGGTTAAATGAATATAAAAACTACCGAGTCTCAGGCGGTTGGCCGAAAACATTTCCGGATGATTCCGCAGACACAGGTAATAGGCAAGAAAACACTTTTTGGAAAATATAGATGCGCTACTACAACTCAATTATTGAAACCATTGGCGATACGCCCTTAGTTAAACTAAATTCGGTCACCGAAGGAATCAAGGGTACGATCCTGGCCAAGGTTGAATATTTTAACCCCGGCAATTCCATGAAGGACCGCATGGCAATCA
>JAIBDK010000285.1 GCA_024679435.1 Gammaproteobacteria bacterium
TACCGAGGACTACGATGATCCGTTCGCGTCGTCTTATGAGCAGGAAACTACGATCGGTTGGCGCTTGAATTTTGAGCAGGAGAAAACGCAGTCTCAGATGGAGTTTCTTCAATCAATTGCCAGTGATGATCTCGCTAATAAGGCCGGGCGTGTGAATTACAAATCAGCTAATACAGATGTGCTGGGATATATGGTCGAGAAAGCGAGTGGCAAGTCACTGCGCCAATGGCTTGTTGAAAGTATCGAGGCTGTCGGAATCGAAGACGCTTTCTATTGCAGCACCGATCGTTTTGGGTTTCCTGTCGTCAACGGCGGTGGGTGCCTGACAACTCGGGATCTAGCACGCCTTGGACTGTTATTTGCGAGAAAGGGTCAGGGTGTAAATGGTAAGCAGATGGGAAGCAAAGTATTTATAGAACAGACATTGAGTCAGGCGAGTTTGCCTTTTGCATCGCCGCGGCAATGGATGAAATATCATAATCAGGCTTTTACCACCGGCTCATGGTTAGGTCATAGTGGATATGGGGGGCAGTTTCTTCTGGCTGATCCAGACACCGGAGTATCCTGTGCTTTTTTTTCGGTGCTGGAAAATGAAAGTGCTTACGATGTTGATTACACCGTATCGATGATTCGAATGCTAGAGGAAGTATCCGGGCTTTATCGCTGAATCGTATTGTTCAGGACTTGATTGTGAGCGTAAAGAGTGGCTAAGTCGTGTTCAATGCAGAAAAAATCTCATCGATTATATTTTTAGAACGGGGCATAAATCGTTCCAGAACCTGAGGGCGTTCAGATTCTGGTCGTCCAGGTTGCAACTTTTGTCTGCTCATGAGGACGGACTTATAGTCTGCCTTTCGCAAAATGCTTAAGGTTGCGTTATTGATATCAGACGTTCCACCGAACGGGGCAGAAAAGCATTTTGAAATATTTGACCCAATCGCTTCTTTGAGTCTGTTTTGAGCTTCAATAATTTGATGGGTTTGCTGTGATTCGTCCAGAGACGAGAGGACGTAATGATCAAGAGAATGATTGCCGTAATTTATCAGCGGATTGTCGAGAATCAGTTCATGAATAGTTAGATAAGGATAGTCCTTGTAAACGTCTATCGTTTTGTTGCCAATCAGTTTGTTCAGTTGGGTATCAATTTTATGACTATTGTTTAAACAGGATTTACTATAACGGTAAAATTTCCCTTCTCGAAAATTCAGAGCTGAGGTTTTTAGGAAGGTGTCCTCGAGATTGTTTTTTATAACGTGGCGAACTTTGTCTCGCCAGTTGTATTGGCCGTTGAAAGTCACGGGGTTAAGAAACAGGGTTCCGGGTATACGGTACTTCTCAAGTATTGGCAGCGCATTTAAAAATATATTTTTATATCCATCATCAAAAGTAACGGACGCTAATCCGGATTTATCAGCGGAGGATGATAGCTCTTCCAGATTGACGAATTTGAAATGCTTTCCAATATCCCTTAGATTTTTCTCAAAGCAGTCAGGAGTGGTGTTATGGATGGTATTTTCCGGCTTCCCTGGCGTATTTGGGCTAACTGAATGATAGAGCAGCACTATTCCGAAGCGCTTAGCTATAGATTCGATAGGTTGTTGAGGCTTTTGTTTCAATAAAGAGATGATTACTATTAAGCACAGCGATGTTAGACTATGTTAAGTTTAAAGCATAATCGCTGATAAAGTGCCACGCTTATAAAAACAGTCAACATATTACTGGAACTATCCTATATGGTGGACAGTTGAAGCGTTTTTAATAAAGACCTGCCTGTTGGAAGTAGATGCCCGTAATAAGATGAATATACTTGAAATTAGAGATCTAGAAGTTAATTTTAAGTTGCAGCGTAATGAGATAGCTGCGGTTAGACGCGTTTCTTTTGATATTCCCGGTCGCAAAACCGTGGCCTTAGTGGGTGAATCCGGATCTGGAAAATCCGTCACCGCTCAGGCGATATTGAGAATACTACCCGGCATTGCCCGAATAGCCGGGGGAAGTATAAACTTCCGCGAGGACGAGGATGCAACGCCTGTAGATATAGTGTCGCTGGATGCTGCCAGTGATCAAATGCGGGATATTCGCGGCGGAAAAATCTCTATGATTTTTCAGGAGCCGATGGTTTCGTTATCCCCCTTACATACGGTAGGTAATCAGGTTAGCGAATCGGTGTTACTGCATCAGAACGTATCCCCTTCTCAGGCGAATGCACTTTCACGGGAGATGCTCGATATGGTGGGGTTCCCCGATCCTGATCGAGCCATGAAAACTTACCCGTTTGAGTTGTCTGGTGGTTTGCGTCAAAGGGCAATGATTGCGACTGCTTTGGTGTGTAAGCCCTCTTTATTGATCGCCGATGAGCCTACTACAGCGCTCGATGTAACGATTCAGGCACAAATTCTTAAGCTAGTCAGCGATTTGCAGAGCGAGCTGGATATGTCTGTGCTGTTGATAACTCACGACCTTGGTGTGGTTGCGAATGTTGCGGATGAAGTTGTTGTTATGTACCACGGCGAAATTATGGAGCATGGTGCGGTTGACGATATTTTTAGGAATCCGCAACACCCATATTTGCAGTCTTTAATGAAAGCCATTCCGCATTTTGATATGAAGCCTGGTGAACGACTTGTGCCGGTCCGCGAAATACAATCATCCATAGGTGAGTTGTTACGTAAACCCGATTCCGTTACGGCGAGTGCCAATAATGATGGAGCAGGCAGTGATGAAGATCAAAATGTTCATCTTCGCGTTCGTGAAATTTACAAGTCATTTAGAATCACCAGTAAGCCACTGTTCGGGCGGGCTGAATACGACGAAATCAAAGCCGTAGACGGTGTCGGGTTTGATGTTTATCGCGGGGAATGCTTTGGTCTGGTGGGGGAAAGTGGTTGCGGTAAAACCACTTTGTCCAAGGTGTTAATGAAGGCTCTGACACCGGATGCTGGAAAAATATCCTATCTAGAGGGTGGCGTTGAAATTGACGTTTTGTCCCTTAAAGACCAAGAGCTGTTTGAGTTCAGAAAGAAGATGCAGTTTATTTTTCAGGACCCGTTCAGTTCGTTAAATCCGAGAATGACCGTTTTTGATATCGTACGAGAGCCTTTGGTGATTCATGAAATTGGAGATGAGGCCTACCAGGTTGAAATGGTAAAGGAGTTGATGCGTCTTGTTGGGTTGGATCCAAGGTTTCTTAGCAGATATCCCCATAGTTTTTCCGGCGGGCAACGACAGCGATTGGGCATAGCACGTGCGTTGGCGTTGAAGCCGGATTTTATTATTTGTGATGAGCCTGTGTCTGCTCTTGATGTTTCGATCCAGGCTCAGATTTTAAATTTGCTCAAAGACCTCCAGGCCGAACTGAATTTGACGACCATATTTATTTCCCATAATCTTGCTGTCGTGGACTACGTAGCGGATCGTATTGCTGTTATGTCTCATGGCAGGCTGGTGGAAATTGCAACTAAGGAAGTTTTGTTTAACAATCCGGTGCATCCTTATACTCGTGCATTGCTAGGTGCTGTTCCGTTCCCCGATCTGGATAAACCGCTGGATTTTGATGCCGTTATGGATAAGCGTTCTTCAGACCCTTCAGCATGGCCTTCCCCTTATACGCTTAATGAACGCAACCCTGTCAGTCTGGTTTCGATAGAACCGGGTCATCAGGTTCAAAAATTTAATGACCAGAGGTAAAAGCTTGATGAAGAAAAAGACCTGTTTATCATTTGTTATCGGAACTTTGCTTTCGTTTTCCGGTTATGTCTTTGCTTACGTAGAGCCTCCGTATCTTCAGGATCGCATTGCTTCTGGCGAATTGCCCGTCATCGAAGAGCGATTGCCGGAAAATCCGCTGTTAATGGATGAGGCCATGAACAACGTTGAACAGGGTAGATACGGTGGAAAAATGCGGATGCTTATGGGTAAGGAAAAGGATATTCGCAGAATGGTGGTCTTTGGTTATTCCCGACTGGTAGGTTACACCGATAAGCTGGATATGGTGCCCGATATTCTGGCGTCTTATGAAA
>JAIBDK010000298.1 GCA_024679435.1 Gammaproteobacteria bacterium
AACCTGTTCTTCGTAGTTGACATCCGAAGGTGGTGGTGAGTCCTGATAGGTAACGTTCCCATTTTCATCCACCCACTTGTAAAGGCTTTGAGCAGACACGTTCTTGGCAAGCAACACGCTAAACATCAAAACAAAAATCAGACCCAAAACTATTTTTACCATCGATGCAGATGCATCGCTAGTTATTACCTGATTGCCTCTTACTAACAAAATCATCTATTACCCGCCATTCTGATTTTTCGGACAATTATACGCAATTTAGAGCCACTTCGCCTGAATTAGGCATTTAATCCAGTCCTGAATGCCTCAAAAGCGCATCCACTTCGGGTGGCCTGCCCCTAAAATCAACAAAAAGATCCATCGGCTCACGGGAACCTCCTTGTTCAAGGATGCAAGATAGAAAACTTCGTCCCGCCTGATGATTAAAAACGCCCTCTTCTTCAAAGCGCCCAAAAGCATCTGCGGACAGCACCTCGGCCCATTTATAACTGTAGTATCCCGCTGCGTAACCACCGGCAAAAATATGACCAAAACCATTCTCAAATCGGTTGAAGTCCGGCGTTTCAACAACCGAAACCTGATCACGAACCCGGGCCAGCAAATTTCGAACTATACTCGGTGAATCACAGGTTTCCTTTATTCTATGAATTTCCAAATCAAACAGGCTGAATTCAATTTGTCTTAACATCTGCATTGCAGACTGAAAATTTCGAGCCGCTTTCATGCGTTCAAGCAGCACATCAGGTATCGAAACTCCGGTCTGGTAATGCCCAGAAAACATATCCAGCGCCTGTTTTTCCCAGCACCAGTTTTCAAGAAACTGACTGGGTAATTCGACGGCATCCCAGGGCACACCATTGATACCAGAAACCAGAGCCACATCAATACGCGTAAGCATATGGTGCAAACCATGTCCAAATTCGTGAAACAGGGTAATAACCTCATCGTGGCTTAATAATGAAGGTTTATCGCCCACAGGCGCCGGAAAATTACAGGTCAGAAAAGCAACCGGCAACTGAATACCATCTGCGCTACTCCGTCTACCCACACAATCCGCCATCCATGCTCCGCCCCGCTTGTGTCTTCGCGCAAATAGATCAGTATAGAAGTAGCCCCGCAACGCACCTTTTTCATCTTTTACCTGGAAAAACTGAACGGAAGAATCCCATTTTTGCTCAACTTCAATCTCGGTTACTGACATCCCGAACAATCGCTCCACTACTGCAAACATACCCGCAAGAACCTTAGGCAGTGGAAAATACGGACGCAACTCTTCATCTGAAATGTTGTATCGGGATATTTTCAGCTTTTCGCTGACCCAGGCAAAATCCCAGGGTTCCAACTTATCCATTCTAAACTCTGAACATGCGAACTCCTTAAGTTCGGCGACTTCCTTCAATGCTGGCTTACGACTTCGGGTTGCCAGATCTTCCAGGAAACGCACCACCTCATCCGGTTCCGATGCCATTTTAGTTTCCAGCGAATACTGCGCATAATTGTCAAAACCCAGTAGGTTCGCCAGCTCTTTTCGCAGCTCCAGAATCTCACAAATAATATTGGAATTATCCCATTTACCCCCATCCGGGCCAGTTTCACTGGCGCGAGTCACATAAGCAGTATACATTTTTTGCCTGATTTTACGACGATTACAATAGGTCATAACCGCGATATAATCGGGGCCCTGAAGCCCAAATACCCATCCCTTACTCCCAGCTAGCTCAGCTTTCTTTCGAGCCGCATTTACCGCCATGTCAGGTATACCTTCCAGTTCAGCAGGATCATCAACATGGATGGTCCAGGAATCCGTAGCATCCAACACGTTTTGGGAAAACTGGTTGGTTAATTCTGAAAGCTGGGTGCTAATTGCACGATACCTTTCCTGAGACGGTTCATCTAGATCGATACCGGACAATCTGAAATCCCGCAACTCATGATTAATAGACTGTTTTTTCGCTTCTTCAAACTTTTCAAAAATCTTATTCTGTTTAAGCTGGGAATACTTCTCAAACAAACCACGATTCTGTCCCATTTCCGATGCATAGTCCGTCAGTTTTGGCAAACACGCTTCGTAGGCTCGCCTGAGGTCTTCAGAATCCTTAACTGCGTTAAGGTGGGAAACCGGAGACCACATTTTTTCCAGATTGTCGTTCAACTCCTCCAGAGGTTCCATAAAATTTCCCCAGGTCGGTTGAACTTTGTTTGCAACTAACATCTCTATTTGCATACGGTTATTTTCAAGCATATAGTCCAGAGCCGGTTCGACGTGTTCAGGCTCGATTTCTTCAAACAAAGGTAGTCCTTTTGTTTTTAGCAGGGGGTTTTCAGATTCCATAATTTAGGATTTAAAATAAAATGAATAAAAACTTCGATTTTATCGTGATTGGTGGCGGAAGTGGCGGAATTGCATCCGCGCGCCGGGCCGCAGAATATGGCGCAAGGGTTCTGATCGTAGAATCCGGCTCTCTGGGCGGAACCTGTGTCAACGTGGGTTGTGTTCCTAAAAAAGTAATGTGGACCACTTCGCAGGTAAATGAAGCTATCAGCATATCAGATCAGTACGGATTCAAAGTTGAAAAGAAATCGTTTCAATGGAATGTTATAAAAAAATCCCGGGATAATTATGTTGAACGACTCAATGGGATCTACGCAAGAAATCTCGAAAATTCCGGAGTTCACCTGATTCACGGCCGGGCAGAATTTTCTTCCGCTAACAGCATTCTGGTTGGCGACGAGCAATACACCAGCGAGCATATCCTGATTGCAACCGGCGGGCGCCCCAGCGTACCTGATATCCCGGGGGCCGAATTCGGTATTACCAGTGATGGTTTTTTTGAATTGGAACAGCAACCGGAAAAAGTGCTAGTAATTGGTGCTGGGTATATCGCAACAGAGCTTGCGGGGGTGCTGCACGGCCTCGGGTCAGAGGTAACCATGTTACTGCGAAAAGATAAATTGTTGAGGACATTCGACCACGATGCTCACGAAATGGTTATGCAACAAATGGTTGATAGTGGTATCCATATTCTTGTCAACATAGATTTAGCTTCTTTGGTCCGGGACGCAAATCCGGATCAAAAGTCATCTAATGGCGCGCTGGGGTTTGTCGAAAGAGACGGTAAAACAACCAGCGGATTTAACACCATAGTATGGGCCATTGGCAGGCATCCAAATATTGATCAGCTGAATCTTGAAAAGGCAGGCGTCAGTGTCAATGACAAAGGATTTGTCGAAACAGATGAATACCAGAACACCAATGTTACCGGCATTTACGCAGTGGGAGACGTTACGCCACGGGCTCAATTGACGCCAGTAGCCATAGCTGCCGGGCGACGACTTTCAAATCGGATCTTCGATAATCAAGAAAAGTCGAAACTGGATTACAGCAATATTCCCACAGTGATATTTTCCCATCCCCCAATAGGCACTGTAGGTCTGTCTGAGGCGGAGGCGGTTGCCGAATATGGACAGAATAATATCAAAATCTATAAACATACGTTTGTAGACATGTATTTTGCTGTCTGCAAACACAAGCCTCGGACTATGGTGAAGTTGATTGTTCAGGGAGAGTCAGAAAAAGTTATAGGTTGTCACGTCGTTGGGAGAGGCGCAGATGAAATGATCCAGGGGTTTGCCGTTGCCATTAAAATGGGTGCGACCAAATCCGACTTTGACGATACGGTTGCCATACATCCCACCGCTGCAGAAGAACTGGTTACACTGCGATAACCGACCCAACAAACTAACCCTGAAACTCAATGACAGTATCACATTCATCAGTGGAATCCGAAAGGGGCAATTCACTCATCGATTCAGTCGCG
>JAIBDK010000043.1 GCA_024679435.1 Gammaproteobacteria bacterium
GAGGACGATATCGTTGACTGGCTGAAAAGTAAAAATATTGAAATAATTCCAGCAACCTTTGAAGAAACGATGGCGTTGGGGTGTAATGTGGTGGCACTGGGCAATGAGAAGGTTCTGTCTACATTGGGCGCACCCGACCTGAATCAAAAAATGCGCGCCATCGGTCTTGAAGTATATGATCCAGACATGACCATGTTTACCTGGGCAGGCGGTGGCGTGCATTGTATGTGTCAGCCTTTACGCCGGGAAGCGGACTAACAGCAAGACTTTACCCACACTAAGAGACAGAAAACACCACCGCGGATTATTCAATACCGTATATTTCATCGACACGTGCGAATCGGCAACGTTTACGGGAAAGCTTGATGGAAATGACACGATAGAGTGCACCATCCCAAATACGGTTGTAAGCGTCAAGGATTAATCAGTGAGGATAAAGCCGGACGTGGTTTGCTCATCGAATATCATGAACAGAGCAGGTGGTCGGTTACGGTTACGGTTAATGCCATTGGCAACCCGTTTGCCCGGCGTCAAAGTAGAGACATACATGCTACCCCCCGTTGTCACCGGCAGCCATCTGAATACCCAACCCACCGGCGCAAAATTTGATGACGTATAGGGTGTACTACCGAGCCTGGAGAAACAACTGTCATGGCTGTTAGACAAACATCTTCATAAACACAGAGTAAGCAATATGGGTTTTCAGGATTACATATCCATTTTCCCGGCTAAAAAATTATTCACGCAATGTCAGCGCGAGATGATTATCGATTCCACCGATGCGGTCTTCCGTTCGATGATTAACGTACAAAACGGTGGTTTCGCTACCGTCGCAAATCTTTTCGATCAGTGCCAATACAAGCTGCCTGTTCAGGTCATCCAGCCCCAAACAGGGCTCATCAAGAATGAGCAGAGGAGGATGCTTTACCATGGCTCGGGCAATAAGCACCAAACGCTGATCTCCAAACGAAAGCTGATTAAACGGCTGAGCTGTCCGGTTTTCCATACCCAGTAATCTCAACCATTGATCAGCAATATCTGCCTGGAGATCGGTATACTTCTGATAGATGCCAATACTGTCGTAAAAACCCGAAATGATCGTATTCCGGACACTCACACTCACCGTATACTCCCACTGTAATGCGCTGGAAACATAGCCAAGGTATTGCTTGATATCCCAGATGCTTTCTCCAGAACCTCGCTGCATTCCAAAGACAAAGATATCGTTGATATAACACTGGGGGTGATCTCCGGTAATCAGATTTAACAGGCATGTTTTTCCACTCCCATTGGGGCCGGTGACCTGCCAATGCTGTCCGGGTTCGATGGTCCAGTCGAGATTACTGAAGATAACCGTATCACCGTATGCGATCCGCGCGTTTCGTATTCTTACCAATGGTTCCCCTGACGGAAGTCGTGGGGCCCGATATTCACTGTCCGCTTCGGGAATCAGAAGGTTTGTTGTCTTGATATGGAGTAGTTTGCCAAGATCAATCACCGCTTCTTCATCATTCCGATCAATCTGATTAGCCATTGCGCCGCTTTCCATGTATGCAATATGGGTAACAAAATCAGGAATTTCATCAAAACGATTCAACACCAGAACCACTCTTGTATGACAGGCAATTATCCCAAGCAAGTTACTCAGGTAAGAATATGAATCCATATCCAGCCCTTCAAAAGGCTCATCAAGTATCAACAAATCAGGGGCGCAGGATAATGCCCGGATCAACATCAGTTTTCGGGTTTCGCCGGAGGACAATTTCCGGAACCCCTGCTCAAGCAGCTTTTGGAGATTAAATGCTTCTATCAGCTGAGACTGCAGCAATCTGTTCACACAGGTCTGATCCAGTAATTCCCGAACCGGCGTACCTTCAGCAATGACGTCCAGCAAATCCGCGTCGTCCTTCTTACGTTCCGCCTCTATCAGCTCTGCCTGAGCCTCGAACGAAACAATCGCTACCTTTTCTGGTAGGCCTCGAATAAACCCGTTCTGAATATCCCCTTCCCCGGCCAACATCGCCGCTAACGCCGATTTTCCCGTACCATTACCGCCACAAACCGCCCAGTGCTGATCCGACTCTATCGTCCAGTTAATATTTTCAAGGGAAAAGTGTTCACCAAACTGAACGGTACAATTTTCAATGCTGATGCGTGCCATAGACGTATAGATAAATTAAAAAACGGAATGTACACCTGAATGATCGACTTTTGCACTTTTAATCCGACGAGGGCAAGAATAATTCCCAGAAAAAACAGGCTATCCATTCTGGGGATGGGTTATCGCGGAAGACTCCCATAGCGCACCCAACAGCGGATCGTTTACACGCTCTGCAAGAACGCACAATCCTAATTGAAAAGGCTGTAAATCCCCAAACCACGGCAACACGCTTACGGTCTGTTGCTTAGGGCTGTGCCGGACAACCAGCTCCGGTACCACAGCAACCCCGAACCCAAGGCTGACCATAGAAACAACTGCCTCATGACCTGCGACCTGAGCATATATTTTGGGTTGCACCTCAAGTTTTGCAAGGCGATCCAGTAATCGTTCCCGTGCAAGACCTCTTTCAGCAAACACCATGGGAACTTCGGACCAGACAGGCTCAACATCTTCGGCAAGATAGCCATCGATTTGTCTCGTAAGCGCACTGGGAGAACGAGGCCCAATTAGTTTCAGCGGAGTCTGGGATAACGGAAGAAATTCGAGCTTTGATGGCAATTGATCCGGTAAAGCTATTATCGCACAGTCCTCGGTGCCCTCAAGAACCCGGAAAACACCGTCAGCCTGATCACCGGTGCGCAACTTGATATCAATGCCCGGATAGGATTCTCTCATTTCAGGAAGAATCTGAGCCAGCGTGCTGTAACTCGCGGTGACCGACCCAAATACGCTGATTTCGCCCGTTAAGCGAGTTTGACTGATATTCAAATCGCCCTTTAACTGCTGCCAGTCATCGACTGCTTTGCGAGCGTAATCCAGAAAATGCCGCCCGGCTGGCGTTAAACTCACGTGCCTGTTATCACGTTCTACCAGAGTCTGACCAACATGACCTTCCAAACGTTGAATCAATCGACTCACCGCAGACGGACTGAGGTTACAGATTGCGGCGGTACGACCATAATGAAGTGTTTGCGCCAGTTGAAGATAGACCTTGTAAGACCTGATTTCCAAGATTGAACCCGATAATTGCGAAAATCGCAACATAATATATCATTTATTTCACAACACGCAATATGCTTATTGGATTATCATGTCGCTCTTTCAAATTCATCCCCTTCATGGAGCACATTCAATGCGTCAGAATTATTTCAACACCCTTCCCCTAAGGCTACAGCTCGAAGAGCTTGGCAAATGCCGATTCATGGAACCAGAAGAATTCAATGAAGGAGTGGACTATATCCGTGGCAAGAAAATTGTAATTATTGGTTGCGGTGCGCAAGGCCTCAACCAGGGTCTTAACCTGCGTGATTCGGGCCTTGATGTGAGCTATACGCTTCGTGCTGAAGCCATCGCAGAACAAAGGCAATCTTATAAAAATGCTACTGAAAACGGTTTTAATGTCGGCACCTACGAGGAATTAATTCCTGCGGCGGATATTGTCATGAACCTCACACCAGACAAACAGCACAGTGCAGTTGTCAATGCCGTTATGCCGCTGATGAAAGAAGGCGCGACGCTGGACTATGCCCATGGCTTCAACCTGGTCGAAGAGGGCATGCAGGTCAACGAGAACATCACCGTAGTGATGATGTGCCCAAAATGCCCGGGATCTGAAGTTAGAGCGGAATACGTCCGAGGTTTCGGTGTCCCTACCCTGATTGCGGTACACCGGGAAAATGACCCCAACGGTGACGGAATGAAGATAGCCAAGGCGCTGGCCGTAGGTACCGGCGGACATCGTGCCGGCGTTCTCGAGTCATCTCCAATCGCTGAAGTAAAATCCGACCTGATGGGAGAACAAACTATCCTGTGCGGTACGCTGCAAACCGGCTCTATCCTGTGCTACAACAAAATGATCGAGGAAGGCATCGACCCCGGGTATGCGGCAAAATTGGTCCAGTATGGCTGGGAAACAATCACCGAAGCCCTGAAGCACGGTGGTGTTACTAACATGATGGATCGACTGAGTAATCCGGCGAAAGTTCATGCCTATGAATTATCAGAACGACTCAAAGAATTGTTACGCCCCCTGTTTCAGAAGCACCAGGATGACATCATGTCAGGGCATTTTTCCAGCACGATGATGGCAGACTGGGATAACGATGATGCTGATCTGTTGAGATGGCGTGCGGCTACCGCAGAAACCGATTTTGAAAAACAGGACGTTACCAGCGAAGATATTACCGAGCAGGAATACTTTGACAAGGGAATTCTCATGGTCGCATTTATACGTGCCGGTGTAGAACTGGCTTACGAAACCATGGTGGAAGCGGGAATTGTTGAAGAGTCCGCCTATTACGAGTCACTTCATGAAACGCCGCTCATTGCTAATCTGGTTGCACGTAAAAAACTATACGAAATGAATGTTGTCATATCTGATACTGCTGAGTACGGATGTTATCTTTTCGATCATAGTGCACGCCCTTTCCTCGAAAAGGAATTCATGCCTTCCATTAAATCCGATGTCATCGGAAAAGGACTGGAAAACCCCGATAACAGTGTCGACAACAAACTACTGGTAGACATCAACGACGCCATTCGTGATCACTCGGTTGAACTGATTGGAAAAATGCTAAGAGGATATATGACAGGAATGAAATCTATCGTTTAACCGGCAAAAATCGGACAGGTATCATTTCGATAGTGATGCTGAATGCTGCCTGTCCGCTATTCAAGGTTAGGATATACACAGTGTTCCAACACCGACCTCTTACGGATTTGTTAAATCCGCACCGAAAACGAATTAACGTGATCTGTTCTGATAATTGAAGGTCAGAATCGCCACATATAATTGCAAGAATTACTTTCTTTCTCCTGAAAGCACTTCTGTCAAACCAGCCAGAGAAAGAAAAGCCCTTGCCAGGGTCATTAATACGGTTAATGCAGACATCCTCTGCTTGCAGGAAGTGGAAAACCGTTCTGTTCTTGATGAAATCAATCAAAACCTGTCCAATCCCTATGACTATTGCCTGGTGGAAAATGGCAACAGCAACAGAGGAATAAATGTGGGCATTATGAGCAGACTGATATTTGACGGACAGTCCCATAAAGAAACACATCTGAAAGGTAAAAATAAGCAGTTACTTTACGACTACCAAACCGAACATTGCGAGGCAACCAAAACACTATCAGCGGTCAAATTCCAGAGAGATTTATTCCTCACTGAATTCAACATTAAAGGCAAAACGCTTCTTTTGTTTAACACACACCTTAAGTCCCGCAGAAATTATCAGCGGTTGAAACACGACGCCGATACGATTCGGTGGTCAGAAGCATCAATGATAAGAGAAATTCTAAGCCAGTATATTTCGAAACCTGACTGTCTGGTGCTTCTGGCAGGGGATCTGAACCAGCGCAACGATGGGGAGTCGATAAAACCCTTAACAGACTGGGCCGAACTCCGTGACCCGATATATGAAGACATCGAAATCAATGACCCTGCTGCCACAACGTTCCATTCAAAACCCAAAGAACGAATCGACTATGTGCTACCTGCACTTAACCTGTATGACTATTATGTACCCGGTAGTGCAAAAATACACAAATCAACTATCGCCAGAAAAGCTTCAGATCATTTTCCGGTTAGTATCGATTTTGAGTTCTAGACCGGCGGGATCAACCGAATCAAAATCGCTTGTCGATCCGGGAAACGCCCCAAACAGAGCGATACATTTGTGCCTTGCCGTTGGGATAGCTAACCTTGATCATTGTCGAGGTTGCCAGATATCCAATGATAAAAGTGCAATTCGAAGACATATCAAGTGTATTTTAGGGTTCTCGATCGGGCACTTACTGACATCCGGTTAAAATGACAAATCCTTTACGGACTGCATTGCTACAAAAGTAGATGTACTTGAGATATGTGGCAACCTTGAAATTGATTCACCCAACACCCGACGATATGCAGAAATATCAGTCGTTCTTACTTTCAACAGGTAATCAAAAGACCCGGCAATCATATGACATTGCTCCACTTCCGGTATTTTTTGAACGGCGTCATTAAAATCCCGCAGGGCATTTTCCCGGGTATCAGATAGCCTGACTTCGGTAAAAGCGATGTGCTCACTATTCAGTTTGCGAGGATTAAGCAAAGCCCGAAACCCCAGAATATAGCCCTGATCAATTAGCCTCTTAAGCCGCAGCTGACAAGGGCTTTTGGATAACCCCACCCGTCTGGCCAGCTCTGTGACAGGAATTCGTCCATCACGAGCCAACACATCAAGCATCTTCATTTCATATTGGTCTAGTTGCCCTTTATCTTTCGCTTTACTATCTATATGCATCTTTATATCGTCTATAAAAAGTCTTTTGACCCATTGAAATACAAATATAAAGGAATTATGCCTGAAATAGTAATGATAATCTTAACCAGACAATCATAAACAAGACATCTTATGCCAGAGCTCGAGTCCATTAGAAGATTAATCCGCACATCACATCTGTTAAACGATGCAAAGGTCATTGAATCACAACTCACCGGATCCGCCATAACAACGGACCAAAGGAATCAGTTTTGCACTGACGCGGCATCATTGATAAATCTGATCCGGAATGACAACAACCCCGGATTAATGGAAGTTTTTCTGGCTGAGTACGGGCTGTCAACGGATGAGGGCATTGCACTCATGTGTTTAGCTGAAGCATTATTGAGAGTACCGGATGCCGAAACCATTGACGATTTAATTGAAGATAAAATCGCACCATCCAGCTGGGGAAAACACCTCGGAAAATCATCATCATCGCTGGTAAATGCCTCAACATGGGGACTGATGCTAACCGGAAAAGTGCTCGATGATGACAACACCGCTGGCGTCGCCCGGCTTCTTCATGGAGCCGTTAAGCGTCTTGGAGAGCCTCTAATTCGATCCGCTGTAAAACGTGCCATGCAGGAAATGGGTAACCAGTTCGTGCTGGGAGAAACTATTGCAGCCGCAACAAAACGAAGTCAGGAATTAGAGGATAGAGGGTTTAGCTATTCCTACGATATGCTCGGTGAAGCCGCTTTAACCGCGGGAGATGCGAAAAAATACTATGAGGCTTACGAAAACTCAATTATAGAACTGGGTAAAACAGCCCGATCCGGCGATATTCGTGAAAATCCCGGAATCTCAATCAAACTGTCAGCCCTTCACCCTCGCTACGAAGCGGGCCAGCGTGACCGAGTAATAACGGAATTGACGCAAAGTACACTGGCGTTGGCGACACTGGCTAAAAAATCCAATATGGGCTTCAACATCGATGCAGAAGAGTCAGATCGACTGGATCTGTCACTTGACATCATCGAAGCTGTTTTATCAAACCACAGCCTCTCAGGGTGGGATGGCTTCGGAGTGGTCGTGCAGGCGTATGGCAAAAGGGCTTCACTGGTAATCGACTGGTTGTATACGCTATCGCGCAACCTTGATCGAAAAATTATGATTCGATTGGTTAAAGGTGCTTACTGGGACACTGAAATCAAGCGCTCTCAGGTTGAAGGGTTACCCCATTTCCCTGTTTTTTCGCGTAAATCACTCACTGATATTTCCTATATTTGCTGTGCAGAGAAGTTGTTGAGCATGACGGATCGAATTTATCCGCAATTTGCCACGCACAACGCCCATTCAGTGTCCGCTGTGCTCACACTGGCTAACGATAAAGCATTGAATAAATCAGCATTTGAATTTCAACGACTGCACGGCATGGGAGAGGTACTTCATCGCCAGGTGATGGAACAACACGGCACTCGCTGTCGAATCTACGCACCGGTTGGTGCCCATCGTGATTTACTGGCATATCTGGTGAGACGTTTACTTGAAAACGGCGCCAACTCCTCATTCGTCAATCAAATAGTGGATCAATCATTACCTGCAGAGGAAATAGCGACGGATCCTTTTCTGATACTCGAGCAGAGTTCAGACACGCAACCCCAGCAAGCATCAGACCAAAAGATGCTCCATTTCAGTTTGCCGGCGGATATCTACAAACCTCAACGGAAGAATTCTCGAGGCTGGGATTTACATGACACCAATGACATCCTCGAAATTGAATCAGCGCGCCTGAGATTTGCGACCTTAAACTGGCACGCAAAGCCTATTATCGCAGGATCGATCACTGCACAGCAAAGCATACCAATCATTAATCCTGCGAACCCTGACGATCAGGTGGGCAGCGTAATAGAAGCCAGCATTGATGATGTAAAACTGGCACTTAGTAAAGCAAAAGTCTGGTCAGACGCAGAGATTCAAACCAAATCAAGTAAAAAAAATAATTCCTCCAGAGCAGAAATACTCAATAAAGCCGCTGATTTGTATGAGGAAAATTACGGGGAAATTTTCGCAGTACTAATTAGAGAAGCCGGGAAAACACCCGCTGACGCCATTGCGGAACTTCGTGAAGCGGTTGATTTTCTGCGTTATTACGCGACACGAATCGATGGCCTCGGGACGCGCATTCCGCGGGGAATTATCAGCAGCATTTCACCCTGGAACTTTCCGCTGGCAATTTTCACCGGGCAAATAGCAGCCGCTCTGGCAGCGGGAAATGCGGTATTGGCAAAACCTGCCGAATCTACGCCTCTCATTGCATCTGTTGCGATAAAATTAATGCATCAGGCTGGAGTACCCGTCGAAACGCTGCAACTATTACCCGGGCAGGGATCGATCGTTGGCCAGCAACTGGTCAGCGACAATAGAGTTAATGGGGTTTGTTTTACCGGGTCTACTTCTACAGCTCAATCGATTAACCGCACAATGTCAGAAAACCTGACAGCGGATGCGTTACTGATCGCCGAAACTGGCGGACTTAATGCCATGATAGTTGATTCAACTGCGCTACCGGAACAGGCTGTTCGCGACATCATCACTTCCGCATTTCAATCCGCCGGTCAACGTTGCTCAGCACTTAGGTTGCTCTATCTCCAGGAAGACATTGCCTCGGATTTTATTAAAATGCTAACAGGAGCCATGGACGAACTGAATGTCGCCGATCCCTGGTTGTTGAGTACCGATATCGGGCCAGTCATTAACAAATCAGCGCTGACAGGCATTGCAAGCTATATTGAAAAAGCGCGTGATGAAGGGCGTCTTGTTAAGCAGTTGCAAGCACCAGAAGATGGATTATTTGTCGGGCCAGCTATCGTGAAAGTAAACGGAGTTGAAGAGTTGGAAAGGGAAATTTTCGGTCCGGTGCTCCATCTGACTACTTTCAAAGCAGAGCATCTGCAGGACATAGTATCCTCAATCAACAGCAGAGAATACGGACTAACATTCGGGCTCCATACCCGAATTGATGACCGAGTTGAGCATATGGTATCTCAACTCAACGTTGGGAATATATATATCAACAGGAATCAGATTGGAGCTATTGTCGGCTCTCAGCCTTTTGGTGGTGAGGGACTATCAGGAACCGGCCCCAAAGCAGGCGGCCCTCACTACGTTGAGCGCTTTACTCTAAAAGACAAGGGATTTAATTTATTCCACAAGCCGCCAAGAGGTCTCGCTGTAGATGCACATGAATTGCAATACCGGCTTGACAGGCTTCCCGAAACGACCCGCATTCCGCTAAAAACCATTAACCTCCCGGGACCAACAGGAGAATCCAACCGATTATCAATCTTCCCAAAAGGAACCATACTATGTCTCGGCCCCACAATTGAGGATGCAAATGAACAGGTTCGAATAGCTGCCAGCGAAGGCTGCAACACTTTTGTCGTATGCCCGGATGCGCAAATTGCAAACAGCATTAACGGTCATTTAAAACGAAGTGATCTTTCAGGGCTTAATAATATTTCGGCAGTTGTCTTATGGGGTGATAATAAAGACCAGATTCAGGCACGCATCGCGTTGGCACAGAGAGGCGGTTCAATTATTCAATTGATATGTAATCATGATTTCGCCGAGCAATGCACCCTTGAGCGCCACGTCTGCATTGATACAACCGCCGCCGGAGGAAATACCAGACTGCTTTCTCAGGGCGATTCCTGAAACAGGAAATACATTGTAGACCCTTATGGAAGAAAGTGGATTTCGGACCCAGCCTCCGCTAAATAAAAAGACTTATTTACCAGTTTAGTCAGTGAGACATAATCACAGGAACCGTCATAGATTTCAGTAACGTTCGAGTCACTCCTCCGAGCATGATTTCCCGCAATCTCGAGGTGCCATATCCACCCATAATCAGAACGTCAGCACCTTCATCCGACAACGCGTTCAAAATAACCGTGGACGTCGATGCGCCCCCGCTTGGAACACGATGAATCCGATTATTAATGTTATGACAGTTGAGATGATCCGACACATTGTCACCCAACATTTCGCCATTGGCACGAGGATGATCCTGAGCATCCACTACCAGTATGATCACCTCTTCCATCTGCTCCATCAGTGGCAACGAATCATGAACGGCTCGAGTAGACGCGGCACTGCCATCCCACGCGATTACAGCCCGCTTGCAGGGGATTCGATGGGCTCCGATATAAGGCATGAAAAATACGGGGCGACCTGAAGCAAACAACACCGCTTCGGTAACTTCCTTAACAAATTCAACATTTGGATTATCCGGATTTGCCTGACGCATGATATTGAGATCATAATTTCGAGCTAACTGCGACAGTCTGAGTCCAGCCTGATTGTCTTTGCATTCGATCAAACGCGTCCGGCAATTAAGACCCGCTTCGTTCGCGATACTCATAAAGGAGTTGAGAATAGATTCAACCTGCTCTCGAGTCTCCTGCGCCAGTTTATCTCCAGCCTTTACTCCGATTCGCATCAGAGTGTTAAGCGAGGGCGCAGCATTCAAAACTACGCCGGTCAGGCGCGCATCATTATATTTTGCGATAGACACTGCGGTATTGACTCGCTCAATGTTTGAACCCCCATCATCCAGATAAACCAGAATATCTCTGTATTGCATTTAAGTAAACTCGTTTTAATTTAGCGCACTAGATTATCGGACATGTAAA
>JAIBDK010000209.1 GCA_024679435.1 Gammaproteobacteria bacterium
TTAACAGCGCTATCGCTTTCAACTGACATCGAAGATGAGAAAAGTTGCTCGTTTATAACCGTATTGAATCCGAGCTCATCAATCGTTTCGGGCTCACTTGCATATCCCTGTAACGAACAGGCCAAAAACGACAGCATAGCGATGCCCTGTCGGTTGACTTGCTTTACAAAAAATTTATGATTAGCCATAGGCGGAATACTAATATACGAGCTAGTTAGCATTAGAACATTCTTCTATCAGTGCGAGTATAGTTCTTCACGGCATTATTTTCCACCTCAATGGACAGAACACACACTATCGTACAAACTCATTTTTTCAGTTCGTTCGTCGCAATAGACCAATGTAGCCACTTGTTAATTCGTTCTCAATTCAATGCGTCGATTCTTTCTTCGCCCCGCCTCTGAACGATTATCTGCCACTGGATTAGATGCACCAAACCCAATCGCCTTAACCCTGGACTTCGGGAATCCGGCACTGATCAGACTTTCAACTACTCTTTCTGCCCTCAACTGACTTAAACGCAAGTTTATTTCCAGCTTTCCGGAAGAATCTGTATGACCCTCCACGGTCAACATCAATGCAGGACATAAATCATATGTTTGAACTATTTTTTTTATTGTTATGATGTTTTCTGGCGGCAAATCAACCCTATTTGGTGAGAAATTGACAGGATAACGGCTCATAATTTCATTCAGTCTGAGCTGGCATTGGTCTTTATTCAGCAATTTCTGATCTGTTTCTAAGGGGTTTTCAACCACCACGCCATTATCAACCATTGGCATCTGCTCTGGATCCTGCGCCGAAGTCTTGAATTGAGCGATTTCCGATAGCGTCTCCTCGACTTCCATAACGTCCGCCTCAGGTTCATCATTTGCAAATACCTCTTCCTCCTGGGTATGCCCTTCAATTAACTCTATAACGGTGGTCTCTGGATTTTTTATTTTTTCGACTAACGGGGATTCTTTATCCGTCTTCGGTGTTTTTGCAGTTACATCTTCCGCCGACAAAACAGCTCCAGTTTCAGCATAGGATCTGGTCGGCACAATACCAATACGATTTACCAGCTCAATCTTTTCGTTTTCCAGGAACTGACTAAGCCTCTGGATAACCACCCGGTAACCGGATTTATCCCTAATCAGGCCCCCAATTATTGCCCGACCTGCGCCGATTTCTATTTCTAGACCTTCAAGCTGGTTTGCCTCATCCATAATGGCAGGTAATACTGAAATCCAGGGGGAATCTGACACTTCAGGACTGATTTCGATACGCTGTTTGACACCACTATGTTCGATCTTTGCAACAATCAGAGCAATTAACTGCTTGGCACTCTCAGCCGAAGAAAGCTCACCTTCAATACTCAACACCTTATCAAGTCCACGTATTACAAGCACGTGGGGCAACCTTAAAGGTATGAACTCTAAATCAGATCTCACAATTCTGACGCCTTTGACCGCGAGCGCATATGCCATAGCGGCGGATTCGGCAGAGTCACCGGATACTTTACCCCGCAACACAATATCCCGGCCATTTGAATGAACATCAATTCTCTTAAACCCCTGATCGCGCAAAACTGTCGAGACGTTATCGATCAGTTCTGTTTGTATAGCCGACCCCCCTAACAGGACAACCATGAAACTCATGAGTGCTGCAACAATAACAGCGGCGAAAGCAATTTTCAGTGCCCGCAGATGGAGCCTTATTAAAATCTTGAATTTTTCAACCATAAAAAACAGGGGACATCGAGTGCTAAAATTTATTCAGGTTTAAGTCTGACAAGCACAATAGTATGTTGCTCTTTGAGAAATGACCACTTTTTGGATGGGTTCACCGCAGTTGTCACAGACAACCCCCTCCCGACCATAAACCATAAGCTCCTGCTCAAAGTATCCAGGAGAGCCATCCGCGCCCACAAAATCCTGCAAAGTTGTCCCACCTCTCTGAATGGAAAGTTCCAACACTTTCTTAACCGTTTCTGCCAGACGCCGATAGCGGTCAAGAGAAATTCGAGAACATTTTCGCAAAGGATTTATCCCAGCTAAATGCAAAGACTCGCTGGCATAAATGTTGCCCACACCTACGACAACTCTACCATCCATCAAAAAAGTTTTAACACAAATATGTTTCTTTTTTGACAATTTGTAAAGAAGATCACCATCAAACGCTTCGGTGAGAGGCTCAACCCCGAGACCTGACAATCTGAGATGCGCCCGGGGATCTCCCTTGGAATACAACAAACTGCCAAATTTTCTTGGATCTCGATAGCGAATAATCTGACCATCACTATTGATCAGATCAAAGTGATCATGCTTTTGCGGCTCCTCAGGCTCAAGAAGAACTCTCATGGACCCCGACATACCCAGATGAATGATTAATCCGCCACGGTCGAGGTGAATCAAAATATATTTTCCGCGGCGCTCCAGGCGGGTGACAGTTAAACCATCAACCAAAGAGGCCAGTTCCGGGACTACCGGCCACCGCAAACGTCTCTCACGAATTATCACATTACGCAGCACTTTACCCTCCAGAAAAGGGGAGATACCGCGGATTGTTGTTTCTACCTCTGGAAGCTCCGGCATATTATTGACAAGTATATTTTTACTCTATATAAGGCTATCACTTTTTAATAGTGATCATGACCATGACCCACACGATTACGAACCAACGCAACGATACCAGCTTTCCTGTTAACGAGGGAGAAACTATTCTAGATGCCGCCCTTCGCGACAACCGAATATACCCCTACGGCTGCAGAAGTGGCGTTTGCGGGGCCTGTAAATGTGAATTGGTTTCAGGTTCAGTAGACTATGGTGACTACGAAGACTTTGCGCTTCCAGCCGATGAGAAAAAACAGGGAAAAGTCCTTCTTTGTCAAGCCACAGCTCTTGAAGATGTCATCATAGACGTTGATGAAATCATGACCGGCGCCAGCATTCAGATAAAAATGCTACCCTGCCGGGTTGGCAAACTGGAGCGTCTGGCTGAAGATGTTATACAACTTTTTCTGACTCTCCCAAAAACACAGGAATTTAATTTTATTGCCGGTCAGTACATCGATATCATTTTAAAAGACGGACAGAGAAGAAGCTTTTCAATTGCCAATCTGCCGAAAAATGCGATAGACGAAGGTCTGGAACTACATATTCGTCATGTTCCCGATGGGCATTTCACCCCCCGAGTTTTCGATTCTATGAAAGAACGGGACCTGTTACGCTTTGAAGGCCCGTTTGGAACCTATTTCCTCCAATCAGAAGTTGAAACTCCAATCATCATGGTAGCCGGTGGAACCGGTTTTTCGCCGGTTAAGGGGCTGGTGGAACAGGCCATGCAAGAGAACCCCAAATATCAAATTCACCTTTTCTGGGGAGCCCGGGATATTCAGGATTTGTATATGGATCGGCTAGCCAGAGAGTGGGCAGAAAAATACAGCGGCTTCACCTATACGCCAGTGCTGTCTGAAAGCAAATCTGACAATTGGTCAGGAGAAACAGGATTCGTCCACGAAGCGGTATCCCGATCTTATGAAGATATAACCGGATACGATGTTTATGCTAGCGGACCGCCCATTATGGTCGATTCGGTGCGAGATACGCTCAAAGCCAAAGGCATGAACCCGCAACGTTTCTACTTTGATTCCTTTGACTTCGCGCCCCCGGCGTGAAACCTCCAACAAACACCACTGCCAGCAGCTAGCGTATCACCGGTATCACTTCGCCTGAATCCTGAGCACTATTTTCATCAACAGCAATTAGATCACCGCTCAAAACCGGCGCCTCTGCAGGAAACTCTGCGGGAAGATCGGATTCAGACAACAGCACATTCACGCGCTTTTTGTAATACTGCAACGCGGCATCTGTATCACCCATCTGTTCAAGCAGAGAGCCCAGATCAGAATAGGCTTCCTCCCGGACACCAGCACTGATTGCATCGCGGTAAAAATTACAGGAAGTTTCGAGCTGGTTGTCATACCGATAGAGTCTTGCCAAGGCCAGCAAAAGATCGGGGTCCGGTCCGCGTTTATCCATGAAAGACCGGCACAATCTAATCTGGTAATCAACTACCGGGCCCTTAACCATGCCGTAAAGGTATATCAGTTCCTGACTGTACTTTTTACGCAATGCCCCTCGCAACATATCTTCCGCTTCCGTATTTTTACCTGCCGCGATCAACTGTTTTACAAAACTGCCAATAACCACCGGATCTTTCTTTTTTGCCCGGGGCAAAGACTTCCACGTAATCGCCTGACGATCATCCTCACCCTGAAGAAGGGCCGGCGAGCTAATCAAATGGTCGTAAGCGGCCTGCTCCCGCCGCTCGATTTCTTCGGCAGGAAACAATTTGAGACGGCGCATGGCCGGAACCAGTTTCACCAGTGAATCCCAGTCTTCAAGATCTCGATAGACATCTGCCAGTAACTTAGCGGCAGGGCCATTTTTGGGCGACGATTTTCTCAAACTTTCCAGTGAATCTCTGGCCTCGGCAACCTCACCAGCCTGATAATGAAGCCTTGCCCGGGTTAATGTAATGGAAAGATACTGGGCAGGGTGTCTCCCAAGCGCTTCATCAAGATAGTAATTTCTACCTTCAAAATTCCCCTGTTGTTGAGCAGCATAGGCGGCGCCCAGATAATTCATCAACGGGGTTTTGTTATATTCAAGCTTCTTAAGCAGAGCCGCTTCGGCACTGGACCAGTTTCCTTCGATTAAGCCCGCATAACCCTGCATGGTGTATTTATGGGCCGCATTTTCATTACTTTTGCTTCGCCAGAGGCCTATTTTTCGGGGAGCACCAAACAACCCGGCAATAAAACCAAACAACAGGTAAAGCACCAGAAAGCCGACGATGATGATAAGAACAA
>JAIBDK010000197.1 GCA_024679435.1 Gammaproteobacteria bacterium
CACTCATTTTTAATTTGCTAGCCAGAGTGAGTACGAGTCAATCAAAGCGGATGATTTCAGCTTGCTATAGTTCCGGTAATCGCTTTGACTTCGAGAAATTCCTGCAATCCCCAGCGACCTTTTTCGCGGCCGTTTCCGGAGCGTTTATAACCCCCAAAGGGCGTATCTGAGTTCCCTGCCGTATAGTTAATGGCTATTTGTCCAGCGCGAATCCTTCTTGCAACGCGGGTGGCATGTTCTATATCGCCCGAACTCACATAGCCTGCCAGCCCATATTCAGTATCGTTAGCTATTTCGACTGCCTGGTCTTCGTCGTCGTATCCCAGTATCGTTATAACCGGGCCAAAAATTTCTTCTCTCGCAACACTCATTTGATTATCTACATTAGCAAATACAGTAGGTTTGCAATAAAAACCTTTGTTCAGATGATCCGGTCGGCCGACGCCGCCAGCCACAAGCGTGGCGCCTTCGTTGATACCTTGTTGGATCAGTCCCTGAATTTTGTCAAACTGTGTTTTATTAACGACTGGGCCGAGATGATTTCCCTGTTTGGATGGATCGTCGACCAAAATCTTTTCTGCAGCTTTGCGGGCGGCTTCAATGGCAAGGTCCATCTGATCATTGGGAACCAGCATCCGGGTGGGGGCATTGCAGGACTGTCCGCTGTTGCCCATGCAATAGCTGACGCCGCTGGCTACTGCGTTGGCTATGTCAGTGTCATCCAGAATAATGTTAGCCGATTTCCCTCCCAGTTCCTGACCGACTCTTTTTACCGTATCGGCGGATGACTTGGCCACAGCAATACCGCCGCGGGTTGAGCCCGTGAATGACATCATATCGATGTCAGGGTGTGATGACATCGCTTCGCCCGCCACCGGGCCGTATCCATGAACCATGTTAAACACGCCCGACGGAACCCCCGCTTTATCGAGTATTTCGGCAAGCACAATGGCATCCAGCGGAGATTCTTCACTGGGTTTGAGTATCATAGTGCAACCCGCAGCCAAAGCTGGAGCCACCTTGGCTGCAATCTGGTTTACCGGCCAGTTCCAGGGTGTGATCATACCGCATACCCCTATGGGTTCATGGCGAATGATCATCTCGCCTTCGGAGCGCTCAAAATCAAAGTTTTTTAGCGCATTGATAGCGCTTAAAAAGTGATCGCGCCCGAGGCGTGACTGAGAACCCCGTGCCAGGTCAATGGGGGCACCCATCTCAAGAGAAATTGCGTTAGCAATATCTTCTCTTCGATTGTCATATTCTTCAACAATTCGGTGCAATAATGTCAGCCGTTGTTCTACTGACCACTGAGAATAACTTTCAAAAGCATGTCGGGCGGCGTTAACCGCGTTATCGATATCCTCCGCACTGCCATCGCGTATTTGTGAGCAAGGTTGCTCGGTTGCCGGGTTTATAACATCTATAAAATTATCACTAGCACCATGGTTAACCGGGTTTACCCATTCGCCATCGATATAAAATTTAAGGTGGTTGGTCATTATATTTTTCGCATTATTAATGTTCTCAAGCTTCAGGGACAATAAGACTGTATTAAGAAGAAGTCGGAATATTCGTTATGTCATTTTAACTGCAAGGGAATTTCGCAGACCGGAATGGGCTGCATTTTGTGCTTGTTGGCTTTATTCAGGCGGTTATATATTTCCAGAACCTGTTTTTGTCGACTGCTGAGTTGATCCGTCTCTTTAGTGTCAAAATCCATAGCCCACTCGAGTTCCGCATAACTGGCGCCTAATTGATCTTCGTCAGAGCGGTCATCACCCCATAATCCATCTGTCGGTTTGGCAACCATGATTTCGTCAATAACCTTCATTTCACTGCCAAGTTTATAGACTTCGGTTTTACTCAGATCTGCAATTGGACTCAGGTCGACTCCGCCATCACCATACTTGGTATAGAAGCCAACGCCAAAGTCCTCTACCTTGTTACCGGTTCCTGCAACAAGATAATTGTGCAGACCGGCAAAATAATAAAGCGTTGTCATTCGGATGCGGGCGCGGGCATTAGCCAGTGTAAGAAAGCGTTGCTCTTCATCGACGACCGTTGGCATAGCGCTGACAAAACTATCGAAAACCGGCGTCAGATCAGTCCACACGGAGCTGACACTGGAGTACTCTAATTCAAGTTTCTCGATATGCTTTCTGGCCCGGGAGACCTGAGATTCCGCCTGGTGAATCGGCATTTCAATGCACATTACCGGCTTGCCGGTGCGGGCTAATAGGGATGAAGTGACTGCTGAATCAATGCCCCCTGATACTCCCACCACAAAGCCTCCGGTTCCGGCCTGACGACAATACTCGCTCAGCCAGTTTACGATATGCTCAATTACGGAATCTGATTTCATTTAAGTTATGCAGTATTTTTGATGACCAGAGTATATAAACTTTAGCGCTATAATTTGTTAAATCTTTCTTATGATAAAAGTAATTTCATTTCGAGTCCGGGGCAGGGTTCAGGGCGTTGGTTTCAGGTATTCGGCGAAGTGCCGGGCTGAAGATTTGAGCTTGACCGGCTGGATTCAGAACCGTCCCGATGGTGATGTTCAGGGTTGCGCATCGGGACACGTGAACCGGATAGAAGCCTTTGGCGACTGGTTATGGGAGGGTCCAACCTATGCCAACGTCACCCATGTGCAAATAGATGAAATCGATGATGATCCGGTTCAGAGCTCTCCCTTTGCTGTTTTTGAGATTCGGCGCTGAATTGGGAGTTGGCATCAGATACTGATATGACTTCTATTTCTCTGCCTTCTCCATTATATTAGCCGGCTTTTTCAAAAACCCCTTAACAAGTTCGGGAATTATCCTCGGAATAACTCTAAGACCAGACGGTAAACTATCATGGCTAAAACTATTGTAAGTTCATGGAACGATTTTGATCCCCTGAGGCATGCGATTGTCGGCCGCGCGGATCATACCTGCATTCCCCCAAATGAGCCGGCTACGGAAGCCAAGGTTCCTGAAGACAGCGACATGCGTGGCATGTGGGGTCCAAGGCCTCTGGACACAGTGGAAAAAGCGAATTTCCAACTGGATAACTTGGCTAAACTGATGGAAAGCAGAGGCGTCAAGGTTGATCGGCCCTCTCCAATTCAATGGAATCAGGCTGTCCATACACCGGATTTTACAACGGGAAGCCAGTTTGGCTGTATGCCACCCCGGGATGTTTTGTTGACGGTGGGCAACGAAATACTTAGTGCGCCAATGTCTTTTCGGTGCCGGTATTTTGAATATCTGGCTTATCATGATCTGATGCAAAAATATTTTGATGAAGATCCGAATTTTCGTTGGGAGCAGGCGCCACGACCGCGTCTGAGTGATGCTTCCTATAAACAGGGGTATTTTGATGAAATCACCATCGAGGAAAGGTTGAGTCGAACCGAAGCACTGGACTTTGTTACCAATGAGCATGAGCCGTTGTTTGATGCGGCGGATATTTGTCGCATGGGCAAGGATCTGTTTTGCCAGCACGGACTGACTACCAATCGTCGGGCAATGCAGTGGTTGGCGCGCCATTTTCCTGAGCATCGTATTCATGCGGTGAATTTTCCGGGGGATCCGTATCCTATTCACATTGATGCCACGTTTGTCCCGTTACGCCCCGGCCTGATAATCAACAACCCTAATCGTAAGTTACCTGAGGCTCAGAGAAAAATATTTGAAACCAACGGCTGGGAGATTGTAGATGCGGCCCAGCCTTCCCATGAAGCTCCACCACCGCTGTGTTACTCCAGTGTATGGCTTTCTATGAACTGTCTGGTCCTGGATCATAAAACCGTGATAGTGGAGGCCAGTGAAGTCAATCAGGCGGAACAGATGGACAAACTGGGCATGGAAGTATTGCCCATAGAGTTTCGTGACGCCTATCCTTTTGGTGGCGGAATCCACTGTGCTACAGCAGACGTGTATCGTGAAGGTGAATGTCTGGATTATTTCCCGAATCAGGTCGCGGGAACGTTGATTTAAATACTGTGATGTTATGCCAGGCATTGCCTGACGGCGTGCTTCCATCCGTTAATAAGGCGAACTCTTTTTTCAGCGTCTAGGATCGGGTGGTAACTGGTGTTATGGGACCACTGGTTTTCCAGGTCTTCCAGAGAAGAATAAATTCCAAGATGAAGCCCTGCCAGATATGATGCGCCGAGCGCTGTTGTCTCGGTTATTTGGGGTTTGCAAACCTGAGTTTGCACAATATCAGCAAGAAACTGCAGCATCCACTTGTTGTCGGTCATTCCTCCGTCTACTCGGATCTCTTTCAGTTTCAGGTGGCTGTCTGCCATCATGGATTCCAATAGATCGAAGGTCTGGTAACAGACAGACTCGATCGCAGCGCGAATCAGATCGGTCCGATTTGTGTCACGAGTTAGTCCCGTTAGTATTCCCCGGGCATCGGCATTCCAGTGAGGTGCCCCAAGACCGGTAAAAGCCGGAACCAGATAGGCTTTGCGGTTGCCTGATTCTCCAACTGATTCAGGAGTTTGGGTTATAAGCGGTTCTATTTCATCAACGGAATCTATTAATCGCAATTCGTCTCTCAACCACTGAATGGTGGTGCCGGCATTGAAGATCGACCCTTCCAACGCATAGGCCACCTTACCGTTAATTTGGTATCCAATCGTTGTGAGCAGTTTTTGTGTAGAGTGGACCGGGGTGTCTCCAGTGTTCATCACCATAAAGCAACCGGTACCATAAGTGCTTTTTGTCATGCCGGGCTTGAAGCAGGCCTGACCTACCAGCGCTGCCTGCTGGTCGCCTGCGACTCCGGCTATTGGAATATCCGCACCTAATATTGATTTACCCGCGTATCCGTAATCATCAGCGCTGTTCTTGACTTCCGGTAACAAAGATTCGGGAATATCAAAGAGCGTCAGTAAATCACTGTCCCATTTCCCATCATGTATGTTAAACAACATGGTTCTGCTGGCATTGGTTGCGTCTGTGGCATGTACCTTTCCATTGGTTAGTTTCCAGATTAAAAAAGAATCCACTGTTCCAAAGCAAAGTTCACCCCTATGCGCCCGGCCTCCTGCGCCGGGAACGTTTTCCAGTATCCATTTTATTTTGGTCGCGGAGAAATACGGATCGAGCA
>JAIBDK010000296.1 GCA_024679435.1 Gammaproteobacteria bacterium
CTTCCCAGGGTGGCAGCTATTACCGGGGTCTCTAATTCACGCATATGATTAGACAGTGCTGACAAGTTAACAGCCATTTAGCGATCATTGCTGGATGACTAAATCAAATATCTACAAACGATATCTTTACCCTCTGAAATCATTCAATACACTGTATGGCTTTACTACAGATTCAATCTCAGTCATCGTGATATCGAAGATTTATTGGCGGAGCGTAGAATAAACGTCAGTTATGAAACGATCCGACTTTAGTGTAATAAAATTGGTCCCAAATACGCGACCAGACTAAAGAAGAAACATCGGGGCTATGGGGATAATTTCTTTATCGATCAAGTTTTCATCAAAATTGATGGTATCCGATATTACCTGTGGCGCGCGGTAGATCAGGATGGAGAAATTGTTGATGTGTTTCTCCAGAGGCGGCGTGATAGCAAGGCAGCAAAGCGATTCTTTGAAAGGTCATTGAAGTCGCATCGAGGAGATGCCTCGAAAAATAGTCACTGATAAGTTGAGAAATTATGGTGTCGCGAATGGAGTGATTATTCCAGACTCGTTTCATGATACATCCCTATATGCTAATAATCGCGCTGAGCTTTCGCACCAACCTACTCGGGTTAGGGAGCGAGGCATTCGATGATTTAAATCTATGATTCAAGCCCAGCGATTTTCGGGTGTGCATTCAGTCGTCTACAATTTGTTTAACCTGGGTCGACATCTAATTTCTGCAAATCACTGTCGGCTATTGCGATTGCGCGCCTTTGCATCCTGGAAAGGTGTAGTGGCCTAAAACAATAAAAACTCAGCGTGTTTTTTCGGCTTTAGAAGTTAACTTATCAGCGCCCATCCCCGAATACCAAGGCTGAGCCACGATTGTATGTCGTCAAAAGATATGGAACAGTCTGCTATCTAAACTAAGAGAGACATTCATTGTTACCAAACATCACGCTTGCTGACTCTTCCTTTCCGCCAACAAACAAAGCATCTCAAACACAATTGTTGCTCCATTAAGCGCGGTGTGCCCTGAAGGATCAAACGGCGGCGATACTTCAACCATGTCGCCACCAACAAAACTCAAACCCCGCAATTCACGCAGCATGCGTTGTGCTTCACGCATGGTGATCCCTCCGGATTCAGGCGTACCGGTACCCGGTGCGTAAGCGGGATCGAGCGAATCGATGTCGAAGGTAAGATACACCGGGCTATCACCTACAATCTGGCGCGCAATCTTGGTCGCTTCAAGCCAGCCTATATCCTCAAACTCTTCTATCTTGATCATACGAATGCCATGGTCATCGCAGAATTCCAGTCCTTCATAGATGTTCTGCCCACCGCGAATTCCGATCTGTATCATTTTCTTCGGATCGATAACTCCGGATTCCACGGCTAAACGGAAAGGTGCGCCATGGTGAAATTTGGAACCCTGAAATTCAGACCAGGTATCGGTATGAGCGTCGAAATGGATAACGGCAACCGGCTCCTGGTGTTTTTTTCCCAGCGCCTTGAGGATTGGCCAGCTCACGGAATGGTCACCCCCAATACCCAGTGGCAACACGTTGGCCTCGAAAATAGCATCATAAAACCGTTCTATATCCTTTATAGCTTCATCAAGCGAAAACATATTTTTAAACTGCACATCCCCAATATCTGCAATACGTGCCAGTTCATAGGGACGAACATCTGTCGAGATATTGATAGCGCGCATAACAGAAGACTCGTTACGCACTTCTCGCGGTCCGTGACGTGCGCCAGTGCGAAATGTCAAACCACCATCGTAGGGAATACCTATAATACCGATATCAATATTTTCCAAGTCCGTGCGATAGGGCGCGCGCATAAAGGTAGGAATTTCGGTGTGCCTCACAGACTTCATAGGCTCGTATTCTTCGCCCAGAATATTTCTTGCTTTGTAAAAATCGTTTAGGTTTTTGTTCATGTTTTTTGTTTTATCGAAATTTCTTGGGGACATTACATGGTTAGGTCAATATTACCGCCAATAGTTTTGTATTCATATCCCCACCGCGTTATCCCTACATTCGCACGTTGGAGCAATCCCGGCCTGGGAACAGCAACAAGTCGTCACGTTAGGCCGTGTTGAAATATTTTTGATACGATGTCGCTTGACCAGCCGCAGAATCTGGTTAACATTGGCGGCGGGGACTGGTCGTGATCTGCCCAATCCAAACAACACAAGAACCAAGGAAAACCCATGAAGCTCACCACCTTCGTATATATAGCCGCCATGCTTACTTTCTCATTCTCCCAACCCACTATGGCTGATGAACTGACCGCTAAAGCACTGCAAGGAAAATGGTTGTGGACTCATATGGTGATGGAAGGCTCGCAGGAAATGCGGCTGGATATATCAACCGAATTTCAAGCCGATGGAATTGTCGTATTCTATCTGCCCACCGGTGATGAACATGGCCGGGGATCATATGAAGTGGACCAAACCTCCATTATCTATACTGACAAAAATGGCAAACAGGTCTGGAAGCTAGTCGCAATGGAGGATGGCAAACTTCACGTCGATCACCGCGGTGCGGAGATGTTTTTTAAGCGGCAATAGGGGCCCCTCTTTTTAATTGAAGAACTTTTTAAACGGACTCAACCTTCTTGATTTAGGAGGTGGGGTGTTTATTCTGCTTATAATCGCACAACATTGCGGCTTAATTTATCTATAGTTGAGAGTTTGCTCTATTGCTTGCAACACCATCGCTATTGACCGCCCGTTTATTGGATGATCAATAACCTCGGCCCTTACTAAGGAGAAGTCAATATAAAGTTTCATAATCACTGCCGGTGAGTTACCATTTCCATCCTTTTATGGAGAGCATGAATCGCAGCCATAATTACTTAAACAACATTCATTCGGGGAGTCACCATGTTTCATATGCTGAGTTGTTTCGATCTTAAAAAAGGTGTATCCATTAATGAGTTCAGTGAATCAAACACCGTGTTTGCCACCCACATGAAAGAACTTGACCTGCTGGAGTCTATTGGGCCTATTGGCCAAAGGCAGAAACATCCTGTAATGGATACTGACGACGAACGCAGCCAGGAATATTTTTTTCTGATGTCATTCAAAGATCGGGAACAATGTGATCGGGCGGTCGATTGTATTCAGTCGAGTGCTGAGCCAGAAATATCTATCCACCATGACGTTAGCTGCAAAATTGATAATTATGTCTTCGTCTGTTGGGCAGATATTTAGTTTCCTGCTGTACGTCGCCAGATAAAACTGGACTTTTAGTTACCTAATATAAGAGGCCCTTGAATTGCTGATGTTGTTATCAATGCAATGGCCTGTTGCTGAGGATCTGGAGCTATTTAGTTAGGTGGAGTGCAAGGATCTGGAGTGCCAGTAGGAATTGGCGGATTATGCCCGTTGTACTGAGCCCAGGCACTACCGCATGCAAACAGCAAAAACAACCCGGTTATCGTTTTCGACAACGAGATTTGCATACCTCAAGTGCGCCGGGCCGGAATCCCCTACTGGGGCGGGATATATGGGTCTGATGCGCCGGGAGCGATGGGGGGAACGGATCTTAGTGAAGCGACATGTTCATCCAGTTGCGGTAAGCCCTTCTTGAGCACCCAGGTGTGTGGAAACAACACATCGTCCTGTTCCATCGGATCGCTGATCAGGTTGTAAACCCTGGGCATGGTGTATGTTCTGAGTACCGTATTCCAGGCATCCTGTTCTTTGAAGTGGATTTTCCAGTCCTGCCACTTTACGCCGAAAATGTCATTACCCATATACACCACAAAACCGTCCCGACCAGATTTATCTGATTTGCCCAGGAAGAAGTCGCTCATATCGATCCCGTCGAAGGGTCGATCATCGGGAACAGTTCCATCGGCGATATTC
>JAIBDK010000050.1 GCA_024679435.1 Gammaproteobacteria bacterium
AAGCCGAGGAAAAAAGCTATGTTGGATCCAGGCAGTGTGCAAGTTGTCATGCGGTTCAGAACGAAGACTGGAAGAAATCAGATCATTTCCGGGCAATGGAAATTGCGTCTCCGGATTCGGTTTTGGCTGGCTTTGATGGTGAAAGCGTAACGTTCCACGATGTTAACTATCTGTTTTATGTTGAGCAGGGCAAATACCTTGTGGATATGCGAGAAGCTGACGGCAAGACAGACACCTATCAGATAGGTTATACGTTTGGTTTTTATCCGTTACAGCAATATCTGATTGAACTTGATAGTGGATTTATTCAGGCGTTGAATGTGGCATGGGATTCCAGAGAAGAGAGCGAGGGGGGCCAGCGCTGGTATCATCTTCAGCCGGAAGAAGAAATCAGTCGTGAGCACCCATTTCACTGGCGAAACCACTTTCAGAACTGGAATGCCCGCTGCGCCGACTGTCATTCGACTAACCTGTCTAAAAATTACGATGCGCAATCTCATTCTTACGATACTACGTGGTCTGAAATTAATGTCGGCTGTGAGGCATGCCATGGGCCGGGTTCGAAGCACGTGGAGAGGGCAAAATCTGAATCGTATTCTGCGCAAGAGTCCGGTTTAAATATGCAGACGCCTGAGTATGTAAAATGGTCTTTCAATAAAGATGACGCTATTGCTAGTCCGAAGGGGGAAAAGTCAGATCATCACTTAAATATGTGCGGAACCTGCCATTCCCTGAGAACCCAGTTATCTGCGGATGCTCCGGGTGAAGTTGTTGAAGATAATTATCATAATTCAAACAGAATTCAGCTGCTGAGCGACCGTTCTTATCACAGTGATGGTCAAATCAGGGAAGAGGTTTATGTGCTTGGTTCATTTATGCAAAGTAAAATGTATGAGAAGGGGGTTACATGCACTAACTGCCATAATCCCCACAGCGGAAAACTGATTGCACAAGGCAACGGTTTGTGTGCGCAGTGTCACAAACCCTCTGTCTACGATAATGAGCAACACCACCATCATCCGGTTCAGTCCGATGGTGCGCAATGTGTCAGTTGTCACATGCCCGAGACAACCTACATGCAGGTTGATAAGAGACGAGATCATAGTTTTACAATTCCCAGGCCGAAACTTTCCAGTGATCTAGGCGTACCTAACGCATGTGTCAACTGCCATGTCGGCCGTAGCAACAGTTGGGTTTCTGAGGTTATCGCTGAATGGCAGTTTGATTCGAAGTCTGCAAGGCATACGCCTCTCGAGGCCGAGCACTGGGCATACCTGTCTAACCGGGCCCAGAATAACGATATACTGGTTACCAGACCGCTGACTAATCTGCTCAAAAACAACACGTTGCCAGCCATGGTTCAGGCCAGCCTGATGGAGCAAATGGCTCCGATGCTTTCGCGGGTGAGTGTTGAAACTGCGAAGTTACAAATGGAGAATCCTAACCCCATGGTCAGACGCGCGGCGGTCAGCGCTGTGCAGAGTCTGCCCATGGAGTTAAGATGGGAATTGTTGTCTCCGTATTTCAATGATCCAAGTCGGAGTGTTCGTTTCGAAATCGCGTCAAACATGATAGCGGGATATGCCGAACTCTATCCAGAACAAAAACACCAACTTGATCCATTGCTGGATGAATATCAGGAAACACTTATTGTCTCAGCAGATTTGCCGTCAACTCAGATGGCTATTGCTAATTTAGAGCTTGGGCGCAGAAATCTGATTGCCGCAGAGAAGGCTTATTTGCAGGCTATAAAAATTGAACCAGGATTTATCCCGGCATTGCTTAATCTTGCGGACTATTATCGTTCCATTAGCCGGGAATCCGAGGTTGGGCCGATTTTGGAAAGGGCTCTTTCAGTTGCGCCGGATAGCGGAGCGGCTAACCATACCTACGGCCTCTACCTGGTTCGTCTGGGAAACTATGATGCGGCGATGACGTATCTAAGGAACGCTCTCGAGACTGAAGACGCACAACCCAGGTTTGCGTATGTATATGCTATTGCCCTGGAAAGCACCGGAAGCCTGACAGGCGCCATTGAGATTCTTGAAGAATCGAACGCTCGATGGCCTAACCAATATGAGTTGCTTTTAACGTTGGTGCTTTATCTTGAAAAGGCCGGGGAATTTTCGTCGGTGTATCCCCACCTTGCAAAATTATCGGAGATAGCTCCCGGTGCGCCGGAAGTTAAGCGGCTTATAGAGAAATACAGAAATTGAAAAAACGGGATATTTTTGGGCACAAAGTCTTCAAAAATAGTTATACTTTCGAGTCTCAAGAACGGCACGCAAATTGCTCTTTTTGAGAGAACGATTAACATTTAATAGAAATACTTTGGAAAATAAATGATGAAAAAGTTACTGACCTTAATGATGTTGGTGTTTGCAGGTGGCAGTTATGCGGCAGATAAACCTAACATATTGGTGATTTGGGGGGATGACATTGGACGATCCAACATCTCGGCTTACACGATGGGAATGATGGGATATCAGACGCCAAATATAGATCGTATCGCAAACGAAGGTATGATTTTTACGGATTATTACGGCGAGCAAAGCTGCACCGCTGGTCGGTCCTCTTTTATTATGGGGCAAAGCGTCTTTCGCACCGGTTTAAGTAAAGTCGGCTTGCCGGGTGCAGCAGAAGGTCAACAGGTCGAAGATCCAACTATTGCCGTTGTGATGAAAGATCAGGGATATATGACCGGACAATTTGGTAAGAACCATCTTGGTGACCGGGATGAAATGCTACCCACAAATCATGGGTTTGATGAGTTTTTTGGCAATCTATACCACCTCAATGCCGAGGAAGAGCCGGAAAATGAAGATTATCCTTCTAATCCTGAATTTAGAAAAAAATACGGCCCCAGAGGTGTTATTAAATCTTCAGCAGATGGATCAATTGAAGACACCGGTCCCCTTACCAAGAAACGGATGGAAACGGTAGACGATGAAACCGTTGCCGCCGCTCTTGATTTTATCGATCGAGCCCATGCGGCTAACAAGCCATTTTTTGTGTGGTGGAGTGGAACTCGAATGCATTTCCGAACCCACGTGAAAGAAGAATTGCGCGGAATTTCTGGTCAGGATGAGTACTCCGACGGGATGGTAGAACATGACCGTCATATTGGAATGTTTCTTGATAAGCTTGATAACATGGGTATCGCGGACAATACGTTTGTATTCTATTCCACAGATAATGGTCCGCACTATAATACCTGGCCGGATGCTGCATCTACCCCATTTCGTGGTGAAAAAAATACCAACTGGGAAGGTGGTTGGAGAGTGCCTGCAATGGTTCGCTGGCCTGGTAACATAGAGGCCGGCAGTATCTCTAACGCGATTGTTCATCACATGGACTGGATGCCCACTTTTTCTGCCATTGCCGGAAAACCCGATATCAAGGAAGATCTTCTTGATGGATACACTTCAAGTGCGTTAGGTCGTGATTATAAAATTCATCTGGACGGTTACAATATACTTCCGCATCTTACCGGAGAATCAGAAACCACTGATCGTCACGAAATTTTTTACTTTTCCGATGATGGTGATCTGACGGCACTCCGCTATGATGACTGGAAGCTAATTTTTATGGAGCAGCGAGTTGAAGCAACATTGCAAGCCTGGGCTGAGCCGTTTGTGCCATTGCGCGTGCCACTTATATTCAACCTGCGTCGTGATCCTTATGAGAGAGCTCAGATAACTTCAAATACCTATTATGATTGGCTGATTGATCGGGTTTATCTGTTGGTGCCGGCTCAGGCATATGTGGGTGAGTTTTTGAAAACGTTTGTTGAGTATCCTCCACGCCAGAAAGCCGCTAGTTTTTCACTGGAAGCAGTTATGGAGCAATTAAGCAGTGGAGCAAGTGCAGGTTCTTAAATTGAGCTGAAAATTAAATTGTTGTTATAGCAAGGTGGCGGAATTTATTCCGCCACTTTTTTGATTATATGGATGTAGGTGTAGATGTAGACTTTTTTAACACTCTGGGAATCAGTTTATGAGCGCACTGGATACAATTGGGCTACTGAGAAAAGCAATGGCCGGCCATATTGTCGGTCAGGAACGAGTCATTGATCGACTGATTATTGGTTTGCTGGCAAATGGTAATTTACTGGTTGAAGGCCTGCCGGGCCTAGCTAAAACCAGGGCGATCAAGGCTCTGGCCGGCAATCTTGAGGCGGATTTTAGCCGTATTCAGTTCACGCCAGACCTGTTGCCGTCGGATATAACCGGGACAGAAGTTTATTATCAATCTGAAGGACATTCGGAGTTTCGATTTGAGCCGGGTCCGCTGTTTGCTAATATTGTTTTGGGAGATGAGATCAACCGCGCACCTGCCAAGGTTCAGGCCGCGCTTCTCGAGGCTATGGAAGAACGTCAGGTCACCGTGGCGGGAACGACCCATAAAATGCCGCCACTTTACATGGTTATGGCAACCCAAAACCCGGTAGAGCAGGAAGGGACGTATCCGCTGCCTGAAGCGCAAATGGATCGTTTTCTGATGCATGTGAATATTGAGTACCCGCCGGTAGAGGACGAGGTCAAAGTCGTTCAAATGGTCCGCAGGGAGGAGATAGCGACAGCAGAGAGTGTCGATAAAGCAAGCAAAGATAAACCAGCTTCGAAATCCTCAGATAAAATTTCTCAGGATACGGTGTTTCAGGCTCGCAGGGAGATAGGTCGTATACACGTATCTGATGCCATTGAGCGATACATTGCAGATCTTGTCTATGCTACCAGAACACCAGTAAAGTATTCAGAGGATCTTGATCGTTGGATCGATGTCGGTGGCAGTCCCCGAGCCTCTCTGGCTCTGGATAAGTGTAGTCGCACCCATGCGTGGTTGAATAATCGTGATTATGTTGATCCTGAAGATGTACAAAGCATTATTCATGACGTTTTCCGACATAGATTGATGCTCTCCTATGAAGCCCAGGGTGAGGGTATTAAGCCAGATACGGTTACCGATACGGTACTGGAGCAAGTTGCGTTGCCCTGAGTGGTATTTGCCCGCAACATTGATAAGGCGCCATGAATACTGATCCGCGAATCCACGTCACTCTCGATCATCTGAGAAATTTGCGGGGAGCGGCCGGGGGGTTGAGTTTTCTTCCAAAACAACCTTCCGCGAGCGTACTGAATGGTCGTCATGTTTCGCGTTTACGTGGTCGAGGCCTGAATTTTGAGGAAATGCGGGACTATCTTCCCGGAGATGATGTTCGTTCAATTGACTGGCGTGCTACTGCCCGGACCGGTAAGCCCCATGTCCGGGTATTTACCGAAGAACGTGATCGGCCTGCGTTACTGGTGGTTGATCAGAGGATGTCAATGTTCTTCGGGACAGCACTCAACATGAAATCAGTATGCGCAGCAGAAGCGGCTGCGATAATGGCATTCCGCATACTAAAGCAAGGTGATCGCGTTGGAGGAATAGTGTTTGACGAGCGGCACAAAATTGAAACACCTCCCAGGCGCAGTTTGCGATCTGTGTATTCCTTTTTGTCCGGATTGTCCGCGATGAACTGTGCTTTGAACGCAGATAAACAGGTTGACCGCGGAATGACCGGATTAAACCGCTCTCTGGATAGCGCTGCTCGGTTGGCGCATCATGATCATCTCGTGGTGGTATTTAGTGATTATGAAGGACTTGATGAACAGACCAGAAAAAAGCTAAGCGGAATTGCGGCGCATAATGACCTGATTCTGGTGTTGGTTCATGATCCATCTGCCCGCAACATGGTTGCCGATGAAAAGCTGGTTCTGGGGGACGGGATTTTACAGGCGGAAGTAGACTTTAGTGCGTCTGCGATCCGGGAATCAATAAGTGGTTTTAACGCTGACCGTCTAAATGGCATTTTGCGCTGGCAAGAGGAAATTAATCTTTCTGTTTTACCCCTGGACTGTGGTCAGAATACGTTAAACCAGATGCGTGCCCGATTGGCTTCGCTGACCCCAGCACGTCGCGTAAGATGAATCCTTATCAGGGATTAAGTCTTCCTGAGCTTATGGAGCTACTGCATGGAATCTCCATGCCCCCATCGGTTTCCATGTTTCCCCAAACAGTCGGCTGGGTTATTCTTTTGTTTTGGGTTTTTGTGCTTGCTTTGCTGGCAGGTTGGCACTACTACGGTAAATACAAATCAAACGCCTATCGACGCGAAGCCCATAGGCGACTGAAGCAGATCACAAATGCTTCTTATGACGATTCTTCAAATGGTCTCGACAAAGGGTATGCCATTGCTGTGTTGCTAAAGCAAACCGCATTAGCGGCCTATCCCAGGTATCAGGTTGCCTCCTTGTACGGCGCCCGTTGGGCAGATTTTCTTCGATATTCAAGTAACAATGACCCACAGGTTTGTGCCGTCGCCGATCGGCTGTCAATTGCGGCATATCGTAAGGAAACAATAACCGTGGACGGGTTGGGTAAAAACCGATCAGGTCATAGTGATATAGACCATGACCTTGTTGGAGCGGCAGCACAATGGATCAAGGTTCATCAATCTAATGATACTAAGGTGCTGAATCTTGATTGAACTGGCGCATCCCTGGTTGTTTTTATTATTACCAATCCCTTATTTGATTTGGCAGTTTGTTCCTCCTCTTAGGGTGGTGTCAAGGGCTATCAGAGCCCCTTTTTTTCGCGAGATGGTTGAGATTTCCGGGATTGAAGCCAGAGACGGCGCGATCGTTTTGAAACCTGCCCGAATGCAGGTGTTGTGTTTGATTGTGGTTTGGATTTGTTTGCTGGCAGCGATTGTAAAACCACAATGGGTAGGTGAGCCTGTTGTAAAAACAGAAGCATCTCGAGATATTATGCTCGCAATAGACCTCTCAGGGTCTATGGATTATGTGGATTTTCCCGATGATCAGGGCAATATGGTGAGCCGTTTTGACGCCGTGCAACGGGTGGTTGATCAGTTTGTTGCACAAAGAGAGTCGGACCGAATAGGGCTGATAGTTTTTGGTACCCGAGCGTTTTTGCAATTACCATTTACCCGTGACCTGGCTACGGCAAGCAAACTGGTGGAACTCATGAACGTAGGTATGGCCGGGCCTCAAACAGCATTAGGTGATGCCATTGGACTGTCAATTAAATCGTTTGAGTCCAGTGAAGTCGATCAAAAACTGCTTGTTTTGTTAACTGACGGCACAGATACTGCAAGCAAAATGACACCTGTTAACGCAGCGGAAATAGCCAAACTTAATGGTGTTGAGATATTTACCATCGGCGTGGGTGACCCAGAGGCTTCGGGTGAAGACAGGGTGGATTTTGCGGTTCTACAAACGGTGGCTGACCGGACAAATGGTCAATTTTTTACGGCGGAGGATGAATCTGGATTGGGACAGGTTTATGCTCGAATTGATGAAATAGCGCCGGGCGAAACCCGTACCCAGTCCTGGCGCCCTCGAGAGTCGCTGGTTCACTGGCCGCTTGGCCTGGCAATGGGGTTTGTTTTAACGCTGTTTCTTGGGCAGGTTATTCGGCTGATAAAAAGGTCGCCGACTACCCGATCTAAAGGAGGCCTGCATGGAAATGCAGATCGGATTTCCGGAGCGGTTCCTCGTGAATCAGTGCAATGATCCCTCTGATAGATAGTTTTCATTTCTTAAGACCAGGATGGTTGATTTTGATACTTCTGGTAGCGTTTTCGTGGTGGGTGATTCGACACCATATCACTGTACGTGAGCAATTAAGCCGATCTATCTCAGCGCATTTGCTAGCGGCGCTTACCACCGGTGAAAAGCAACGGCAGATTTTTCGGCCAGTGGACTCCGTTGGAATCCTGCTCATTATGGGTATTCTTGCGATGGCAGGCCCAGCGTGGGACAAACAGCCCAGTCCCTGGTTTTCAGAGACTGCACCTTTGATAATTGCGTTAGAGGTTTCCGATTCCATGCGCAGTAATGATGTGATGCCGTCGAGACTCGAACGAGCGCGATTCAAAATTCTTGATCTTATTAAGACAAGAACTGGAGCAAGAACGGCGCTAATAGCCTATTCCGGAAGCGCTCATATAGTGATGCCTCCTACAACAGACGTTAACGTAATCAAGCCGTTTCTAGAAGGTCTGGATCCAGCCATCATGCCTCAACCGGGTTCAGATGTTACAAAAGTCCTTCCCCTCGCATTATCTTTGTTGTCCGAAGAAACTGGAACAGGCACGTTGTTGTTTGTAAACGATGGGTTTGCGGCATTGGATATCCCGGATCTTGTTCGGTTTTCCAATCAGGAGTTTCCTCCTGCTTTAGCTGCTTTGGTGTTTGGAACTGAACAGGGCGGGGTTGCTGTCATGCCGGACGGATCACCGGTGATGGCTGAATCCGGCGGGCGTATTGCCACGGCGGTGGATTTTGCCATGTTGAAGCAGATTGCAAAAGAAACTGGCATGCTTGTGGAACGGTCAGTTCCTGGAGACGAAGATTTAAAAAAGCTATTGCGTGGGATTGAATCTCAACTTCGGCAGGCGGATGATCCTGAAGCGGTCTGGATTGACCGCGCCTGGTGGTTGACGTGGCCTGTTATATTGCTGATGTTATTCAGTTTTAGAAGAGGCTGGGCTCTGTGAAGAGAATATGTTTTTTCCGTTGGCAGGTACTGGTGCTCACAGTACTTGGTCTACTGACGCTGTCGGCAAATATCTACAGACATGGGAGCTTTTTGGATGTATGGCTTACCCGCGACCAGCAGGCGATGCGACACTATAAAAATCTGGAATTCCCCGCGGCAGCTGAAATGTTTGTTGATCCAATGTGGAAAGGCGCCGCGTCCTATGCATCCGGGCAATACGAACAGGCAGCAGAAATATATGGGCGTGTACCGACAGCAATAGGCTTTTTCAATCGTGGAAATTCTTTGATTAAGTCGCGAAATTATAGTGGAGCGATAAAAGCCTACGAACTGGCGGTCGAAGAAGACCCGGATTGGGTCGAAGCCAGAGAAAATCTCGAGTTGTCTCGGTATGTGAAAAAATATATTGAGGAGACACGGGAGCAGTCAGATACCGGTGAAGAATCGGGTATCGGCGCAGACGATACGGTTTACGATAATACTTCTGATAGAGGCGAGAAAACGGTTGTTTCTAGAGAAAGCGCGATCGAAGCCCAGACTGCTGAGAAGTGGATGCGCTCAGTAAATACGGAGGCCCGCGATTTTCTAAACACCCGTTTTGCGCTTGAACATCAGAGGTTCCGGAAAGGGGGATAAGGCAATGAGAAGACGATTCAAATATCTATGCAGATCTTCGGTCCGAATTCCAGGCCGAGCTTTATTGCGACTGTCTGCAGTGAAGCTGCTAATCGTGATTTGTGGTTTATTTATTTCGGTGAAAATCTCGGCGGAAACAGTCTTACCCATCGTAAATATTGAAATGCAGCCCGAAACCGTTGCTGTTGGCGAAAAAGCAACGTTGCGTGTGTCAATATTTGTCCCGACCTGGTTCTCCAGCCCACCGTTGTTTCCTTCTTTGGAATTGGTAAATACGATTACCCGATTGCCTCCGGACAGCTCATATCCCAGTAGCTTGAAAGTCGACGGCGAAACCTGGTCAGGGATTATCCGAGAATATGAGGTTTACCCCCTCGTTGGAGCCCGATTCAGTTTCCCCGAGCAAACGATCAGTGCGAAATACGCTGACCCCGAAACCAATACGCCGGTGGAAATTGAAGTAGTCATTCCTTCCATTGAGCTGATGGCAAATGTCCCAAAAGGCGCGGAACAGCTTACCCCCTATATTGGTGGTACTGCGTTAAAACTGGATCAACGCGTTGAAGGCGATAGCCTTAACATGAAAGTGGGTGATGCTTTAGTCGTCTCCTATACGGCCACATTAGACGGAATGCCGTCGATATTTTTGCCTCCTCTTTACCGAGATTCACCGCAAGCAGGAGTAAGTTCATATGTGGCTGAGCCGATGTTTAGTGATCAGCAGTCTTCGATAAGAACTGAAAAAGTGACCTTTGTTTTTGAGAGGGGGGGAGATATTGAAATACCCGGCATTTCGTTGCAGTGGTGGAACAGTCAGAGTGAAAAAATTGAATCTGCGTCCACAGATTCGATCCAGCTAACGGTTGAAAGTGGCCCTTTCGAAAAGCCCGGGAAGCTGACTGTTTCTGCACTAAATAAAATCGGCGACTGGAAATTATGGGTTGTTTGCGGATTCTTTTTGCTCATGTTGGGGTTGCTGACAACATGGAAATGGCCGCAATATCAACGGTATCGTCAGAAAAATAGAAGTCTTTTTCTTGGGTCTGAAGAATATGCATATATCCAACTGCAGGGCGCAATAAAATCAGGCGAACTCGATGATATCTATCGAGCTTTGTTGGGCTGGCGCAGAAAATTGGTACAATCTCCGGAAATATACGAGTTAGTGCAAGGTTTGATCTGTAACACTAAGAGCCCGAATTTTTATTTGAAGCAGATCAGTGCAGGCTTATATAGCGAAAATTCAGAAGAAATTGACCTGGCTATAATGGCCAAAACACTTAACCAAACCCGATTGGAACTGCTGAACGCACAGTCAATTCAACCTGAGCCATTTCCTGACCTCAACCCGTAAACCAGATCATAGATAATGTAATATCTTCAAAGGAGCCAAAAAATGAACAAGAG
>JAIBDK010000054.1 GCA_024679435.1 Gammaproteobacteria bacterium
GCCAATAGTAATGGTCTGTGCGGGCGGGATCTATATCGAGCTTCTGGATGATCGTCGATTTATACCTGCACCGTGTTCTGTGGAGGAGGCTCTCTTTAATATTGAATCTCTGGCTATTTTTACAATCCTGCAGGGTGCCCGGGGACGGGCGCCCTGCCGAGTGGATCTGGCAGCGAAAGTCTTGTCTGATTTTTCCAGAGCAGCTTCTTCTCTTGGGGACTCCGTTTGCGAAATTGATTTGAATCCGGTTGTCGTTACTTCCGACACCTGTGTTATCGTGGATGCGCTGATTGTTTCAGCGAATAAAGTTTAATTTTTCGAGAGCATGCTTTCGAGCAGGGTTGTCATAGCAGCTTCAGCTTTTCGAAGTCGGTTCGTTTAATTCGATAGGATAGCCGTCCGGGTCTTTAATAAAAGCCAGAATGCGCGTTCCGTTTTTCATGGGTGAGGGTTCTTTTGTGAATTCCACACCGTGGCTTTTAAGGTATGCACTGGTGGCGTATACGTCGGATACTTTTAGCGCAATATGTCCCCAGCCATTGCCTCTGTCATAAGGCTCCTTTTGATCCCAGTTCCAGGTGAGTTCGATGGTGGTCCCGTCGTCCTCTCCCTGATAGCCGATAAACGTATTGGTGAAACGTCCCTCGGGATATTCGTTTTGTCTGAGCACTTTCATACCCAGAATGTCGATGTAAAAATGCAGTGTTTTATCGAGATCCGTTACGCGGAGCATAGTATGATCGATGCGAAAGTCGGGGCGTGATTGAGATGAGTCTGTCATTGTCATAGATTCGGGTTGTTGGTTCAGGTTTCGGGTTGGATGAGATGTTTGAATTTTGGAATTTTCAGGATAAATCGTGAGATACGGATTGGGCCACCAACTCCTGAAAACGGCGGACACTGTCTTCCCAGTGCGGTGAAAGCAGTCCACCGTTGGCGGCTACATCAGACACTCTGCCCTGTTGTAATCGTTCGCAGATGTCATGATCTTCTTTGTGGACTTCTTGCCATAAATTTCGAATATTTTCTATCTCGGTATCTGAAATTTTACTATCCTGATGAACGTAAATAACTCGTTTTTGTCGGGTTTTCCCGGGGCTCACCGGCGTATTCAGATGAATGCCGATCTGATCCGGGGCATAGGTTCCCATCACGAAATTGGGAAACAAGGTGAGAAATCGAGAGGTTACTGCGAGCGTGCTGGATTTGTCTATATCCGGGGTTTCTTCTATATCGCAGGCACTGCCGAGGCAATGGTCGTCCAGCACCGTATAGTGGTCCACAAGCGGCTGGCTGGTAGTTGTTTTGTGAACAAACTGCACGTGGTATGGCTCGATAAAATTTTCCATTAGCGCCTTCCAGTTGGTTTTGATGATTCCAAAATCGATGGTTGCAACAGGATTGATCTGGTTTAGAGCAATGCCTTCAAGCTGCCTTTCTAGCGGCGCTGTGAAATCTTCTATTGGCCCCGCTTTCCCGTCAACATTAATAAATACCCAGTCATGCCAGGTTGCACAATGAACGGGAACGAGGCCGTTGTCCTGGAGTACAAAACCTTCAGGGGGAGTTCGATCCTTTCCGCCAAAATAAGGGGCGGCTTTGAGGCTGCCTGTAAGATCATAGACCCAGGAATGATACGGGCATTTGATCAGCTGACCGGAGTTGCCACTTTGATCTACCAGTTTGAGACAGCGGTGGCGGCAGACATTATGGAATGCTGTTATCTTGTCCTCGTTATTTCTGACAAGAAAAAATGGTTTTCCGGCCACGCTCACCGGGCAGACATCACCGCGTTTACTCAGCTCGTGGGCAAATCCGACAAAAACCCAGGTGCGGGCGAAGAGCGTATTGTTCTCTATTTCGTAAAACTGCTCGTCAAGATACGTTGCCGCAGGTAAGCCATTTTTTATGATGCTTTTCTGGGTAAACAAATGATCCAGATTGTAGGAAGAAGTCATAGAACGTCCCGAATATATAGCCTCAAAATCCGGTTAGTGTATTCCCGGAGCAGTGATTTGTATAGCTGTAAAAAATCCATTTTATACAATAATGTATCCGTTATGCTGGTAGCCCTGTTATCGGAAGGCTGACTAAATATCCGGGTTGTTTAACCGGGTGTCAATACCAGACTACCGACATGTTTCTTCTCAAGAAACTTCTGTTGAGCCAACCGAATATCAGACAACGGCAGAACAGAATCTACCGCCGGATCGACCTTGCCCGCTTCAACCAGCTCAATGAGTTTTGGAATGGCATCTGTGCGATATGCTGAAGAACCATAAAACTCAAGACTCTTGAGGTAAAGGGTTCGCAGGTCGAGGGTTACCATGGGGCCGGCAATAGCACCTGCCGTCACAAATTTTCCACCGCGCTGAAGCAGACTCAGCAGGTCTGAAAAATAGGTGCCGCCCACAACATCCGCAACGACGGATAGTTTGTCTCCTTGTGTTATTTCGAGAATGTCATTAACAAAATCCGGACTGTTTCTATCTACAACCGCCAATGGATTTAGTTTTGAAACCTGGTGAATTTTGGATTTACCAGAGACAGCGATTATCTTTGCACCCAGAGCATGGCCAATTTGAACAAGAAATGTTCCCACCCCTCCGGAAGCGCCGGTTACCAGCATCGTATCTCCGCTTCTAACTGCGGCCATGAGCAACATGTTCATGGCTGTTCCGCCGGAACAGGGTAATGTACAAAGTGCTTCGTCAGTCAGGCTGAGCGCCTCGGAGATCCGGTAAACATTGCGGGACGGCACGGTGACAAATTCCGCAAAACCACCATCAAAATCGGCGCCCAGAAAACCGGCATTTTCCCATCCCGCATAGTCATCTGATGGTCGAATATAAGGATCGCAAATAACTCTTTCTCCGATACGGTTAGGATCAACGTTTCGTCCGGTTTCTACAATACGACCGGCAACATCCGCGCCTTGAATTCGTGGAAATTCGAGTCCAACATTCCAGTCTCCCATGCCTCTGACTTTTGCAGTATCCTCTAACTTCAGATCAATGCCGTTCCGCGCGTTGTCTGATAATGTGCCTTCAGTCACTTCACTGTTATACCAGCCGATTCGGGTATTGATGTCTGTATTATTAACCCCGGCAGCACTGACTTTAATGAGCACTTCATCGGTTTTGCATTGTGGAACAGGTATGTCTTTCCGATAATCCAGTTTATCAAGACCCCCGTGCCCTTGAAGATAAACGCCATTCATGGTTTTGTGTGCTTTCATTAGATTTAGAGTTTTGGATACGGAGAGCTTGGGTATCAGCGTTTACCTGACCAGTAAAGCCGCCCCAAATACGCCGGCGCTGTCACCTAAAGCGGGTTTTAAGATTCGGGTTTTTAACGTGGGGGAAAAAATATGTTGAGAGACGGCGATCAGGCCTTCTAAATACAGAGAATCAACATTTCCCACGCCACCGCCTATGACGATCACGTTCGGATCAATGATATTTATAATGCTTGCAATTCCCTGCCCAAAAAAATGATGCAACCGCTTCATGGTTCTTTGTGCATGATCGTCACCGTTCTCGGACAAGTGAGATATTTTATCCAGCGAGTGTTTTGTTCCTGATTGTTCGAAGTAATATTTTTCAATAGCCGGACCTGAAATAATGGTTTCTACACAACCGACTTTACCGCAATAGCAAAGCCCGCCGGAATCATCAAGATGGTTATGGCCCCATTCGCCGGCAATGCCATGCACTCCTGATATCAGCTCACCGTTCACCACTAAACCCCCTCCAACACCGGTGCCCATGATGACGCCAAAAACTACGCTTGTATCGGAGTCAGCACATTGGGCTGAGCCAAGATGAGCCTCAGCCAGGGCAAAGCAGTTGGCATCGTTCTCTAAAGTTACCGGGACATTGAGAAGAGCCCTAAGATCCTGGTCCAGAGATTTTCCGTTGAGATGTTGCGAATTACACCCTCTTAGTTTTTTGCTCTTGGAGTCCAGAGTTCCCGGAGTTCCTATGCCGATGGCATCAGCAGAAATTCCTGTGATTTTCTGCATTTTTCCGATCAACCGACCTATATTCTCCAGAACTTGCTCATATCCCCTTTCTCCTTCAGTTTGAATTCGTTCGCGACAGAAAACATTTTCTGGGTGCTCTTTATCTATTACGATACCTTCAATTTTGGTGCCACCAAGGTCGATCCCCCAAAGAGTTTTTCTAGTCATATTGATTGTTATCCTTTTGAGTTCGGCACGCTTTTCAGGTAAGCGTCCCCTCAGGATATTTAAAATATTCGTTACGCTTAATATCTCTTATTTCTACCGTTATTTGCAGATCCCGTCTTTGCATAACTTCTTGGTACTCAATTTTGAGCACATTGAGTAAGTGATTACCTATTGTCTGTTTGAGTTCAATTGCGCGGCCTTCTATTAGCCGAACATCCAGATGCAAAAAAGCATTACTCTCTTCTCCTTGTGAGATAAAAAACGGATCTGCAACTTTAATCCGGCTTTTGCAATTTTCGATTTTGACGCCACCGATTTCATGAAGCACCTTGTGCATGGCTTTCATAATATGGATGGCGTCTTTCGGCGCAGGGATATTAGCGGTATGTTCCAGTGTTAAATGTGGCATAGAGTAACTTCTTATCATTAAAATAGTTAAAAACCAGGTCTTGTAGAATTTGGCACATATAATGCGACTCTAATTTGAGGTAGATAATATCAAAAATATAAAGACAGGATTTCTGTTTCCGGGATGGCCTCGTTTCAGGGTTAAGTTGTGCTTGTTTATTTGTTTCCTGAAGGTTGAGCAGGATATTTCAGGTTTTCTGATATAGATCAAATCATTGTCGTAATTGAAGCGTATCGTTGCCTCAAGTGTTCATCGATAATAGTTATCTGGAAATCTAAAGTGTCAAATCCGAGCAAGTCAGTTGCAGAGAAATCCGAACGATCTCCTGTTAAATCCGGGTCAGATACGGGTAAGACGGTTAATCGCCAGAAATCTGTTAAATCCGTCGCTGTTAAACCGGGTTTAGAAGTTCCCGCCTCCCGAAAAGTCAATCGCAATGTAAAGAAAAAAGCTCCCGCTATTTCTCCAAGGGAGGAAGAAGAAGCAATTCGCAGAGCATTCGAAACCGGGGAGTATCCTTATCAATCAAGGGTTAGTCGGTCTGCGTATGAAAAACATAAAGCACATCTGCAGGTTGAATTGCTTAAGGTGCAGCATTGGGTAGAAAAAACCGGGCAGAAAATTGTCGTGCTTTTTGAAGGCCGGGATGCGGCTGGAAAAGGCGGCACCATCAAGCGATTTATGGAACACTTAAATCCCCGCACAGCGCGGGTGATTGCTTTGCCTAAACCTACAGATCGACAGCGCGGCGAATGGTTTTTTCAACGATATATCGAGTATTTGCCTACTGAAGGTGAGATAGTGTACTACGACCGTTCCTGGTACAACCGGGCCGGTGTAGAGAGGGTAATGGGGTTTTGCAGTCCCAATGAGTACCTTGATTTTATGCGTCAGACCCCGGAACTGGAACGAATGCTGGTGCAAAGTGGTATTCGGTTGTTCAAGTACTGGTTTTCAGTTACTCAGGGTGAACAGAAACGGAGATTTGAGTCTCGCAAAGTCGACCCGCTGAAACAATGGAAACTGTCTCCAGTTGATTTAGCGTCGCTGGACAAGTGGGACGACTATACTGAAGCCAAGGAAGCCATGTTTTTTTATACCGATACAGCGGATGCGCCATGGACAATTATTAAATCCAATGACAAGAAGCGTGCCCGATTAAATTGCATGCAGCACTTTTTGAGTTCGTTGCCATATCCGGACAAAGATGAAAAGCTGGTAAAAGGACCCGACCCGCTTATCGTTGGATCAACTCATCATGTTATCAGTTCCAATGATCATATTCTTGGAAGTAGCCTGCATCCTGATTTACGGCGCGGCAAGAAAAGCAGTTCGTGAGTTGATTGATATATAAACTGCGGTAGCAACATCTCCTGACATGGAGGTGTATGGGATGTGATAATCAACAGTCGTTTTCCAGCGATTATTGATATGCGAATGAAGCAAGTTATTCTTATCCGAAAAGACCTGAAGATGCGTCGTGGTAAGGAAATAGCCCAGGGATCACATGCATCCATGGATTTTATGGTTTCTCAGCTGCGCGAGCAGCCCGACACAGCTTGTCGAAAGTTGGTGCTCAGTGAAGCTGAGCAAAAATGGATTGATGAAGGTATGGCAAAGGTATGTTTGCGCGTTGATTCTGAAAAGATGCTGATCGAGTGTCATTCCAGAGCAATAGAGGCAAGCCTTAAGAGCTTTATGATTCGTGACAGCGGTCGAACAGAGTTTGCGGGTGTTCCAACTCTGACGGCATGCGCCATTGGTCCAGCCGAAGCGACTGAAATCGACAAGATTACGGGTGATCTCGTGCTTTACTAAACGAAACTGACGACTACTCCTGAAAGAGCCGCGATAATCAGCACCCGCTGGATTGCCCATTGCAGTTTGAAGGTAAGGTAACCACATAAAACAGTTAATCCGATCACACGCCAGTCGATTGTTTGTATATCCGGTTGCCAGACAGTCAGAAATCCATACGTTTGGCGGGTCACGTGGGCGAACAGAACATGTATGGAAAACCACAGTGAAAGATTGAGGATAACCCCGACAACAGCTGCAGATATCGATGACAATGCGCCTTTCAATCGAGGTTGTGCACAGATCCATTCGATATAAGGTGCGCCAGCGAATATCCATAAGAAGCACGGCACAAAAGTAACCCACAGGGTTACCATAGCTCCAGCAATACCCAGAGCGATGCCACCTTCACGGTAAGCCGCTATATAACCAACAAATTCAGTCACCAGAATCAGGGGACCTGGCGTAGTTTCTGCGAGGCCGAGACCATCCATCATCTCTCCTGCACTTAGCCAGCCCCAGTGATTAACGACATCCTGGCCCATGTACGCTAGAACCGCATAGGCTCCTCCAAATGTAACCACAGCAAGTTGGGAAAAAAATTGGCCTACATCCCACAGTATGCTTTGATTAGAGAACGTTTTAATAACCAAAAGGGGAGCCCACCATATTCCAAGCATCACGCCTATAGTTAAAGTGAGTTTGCGGACTCCAACGTTGGAAACAGGTGTTGTTGCGTTGGAGTTGTCGGTCGCAGGGTTTCCTATCATGCCCAAGCACCCGGCGATGATAATGATAACGGGGAAAGGAAGATTGAGAAAAAAGATACCGACAAAGGAAAGTAGGGCGATTATTCTATGTCGGGTCTGTTTGAGAGATTTTCCGGCGACCCGTAGTAACGCTTCAATAACTATGATTAAAACGGCTGACTTGATACCCAGGAAAAGTGATGCAACGAGTGGAACATTTCCGAGGCTGGCGTAGACCCCCGCTAACAACATGATGATCGCAGCACCTGGTATTACAAATAATAATCCTGCTATTAAGCCTCCTTTGACTCCATGTAAGCGCCAACCGGCATAGGTTGCCAGTTGCATGGCCTCTGGACCGGGCAGCAGCATGCAAAAACTTAGAGCGTTAAGATATTCTTTTTCAGTCAGCCACTTCATTTCATCAACCATGAGTCGATGCATCAAAGCGATTTGTGCCACAGGTCCCCCAAAAGACAGTAATCCGATTTTTGCCCATATACGACTGGCGTCGGCTAAGGATGGGGTTCGAGTAAATTCAGTTGCAGAACTGTTAACGTTATCCATGATTCATTTTTTGTCGCTAATCATCTTCGCAAATTCTGGCTGCTGGCGCTAAAAGTCATGAGGATAGCTCAGAGAGGTCATTTCTATTTAGTCGTTGTGCCGTGAACAATGATGGCAGAATCGAGCCGAACGGAGTCGGACAGTATTAAAAGAGGGTGTGCGAGGTTAAAACCATTTTTAAGTATTGTTTACCCTGCGCACTAACTCTTCAGCGCTTTCCATTCGCTCAGAATATCTTTCCACTAGATAATCCGCTCGTCCGCGCACCATCCAGGTAAATTTGACCAGTTCTTCCATGACATCGACAATACGATTGTAATAGGCCGAAGGTTTCATTCTGTCGGTATCGTCAAATTCCCTGAATACCTTGGCCACCGATGATTGATTGGGAATAGTTATCATCCGCATCCAGCGACCCAGTACGCGCATCTGGTTTACCGCGTTAAAACTCTGTGATCCACCATTGACCTGCATTACTGCGAGGGTTTTCCCCTGGGTTGGTCTGACACTTCCCATAGAAAGTGGAATCCAGTCTATCTGGGACTTCATAATTCCGGTCATTGCGCCATGGCGTTCAGGAGTCACCCAGACCATTCCTTCGCACCAGGACGCAAGATCTCTTAATTCCTTAACTTTGGGGTGGGTGTCAGGCGCATTGTCTGGGAACGGAAGTCCATCGGGGTTGAAAGTTTTAACTTCTGCTCCAAGATAGTTGAGAATCCTGCCGGCTTCTTCGGCACAAAGCCTTGAAAAAGAGCGTTCTCTTAGAGATCCGTACAGAATCAGAATTCGGGGCGGGTGTTGGAGATTTTCCGGACCTTGTAATTTTGTAATGTCTACCGGATGGAGCTTGTCGGGTTGGATGTTGGGAAGGTCGCTCATTAATGCAGGAGAAAGTGGGCGGTTAGAGTTTGCAGAATTCATGGCTGCTTAATTCCTCTGGTGCTTGTTTATTGCTGTTTTGACGGTGTCTGACTCTGCCTCAGCACAGCATTCACTTACCAGAAAGTTGGCTAATGCATAAACATGGTCAAATACCGCCTGGTTAATAACTGATCGGCCCAGACGGTGTTGTTCGATAAGGCCTCCATCGCTGAGAAACCTCAGATGATGGGCTAGCGTCGACGCGGGCATGTTAGTGCGATTGCGAATTTCTCCTACTGTCAGTCCTTTTGGGCCGGCTCGTACCAGAGTCCTTAAAACATCGAGGCGCTGGTCTGATCCGGCTGCGGCAAAGCCCCGCGCTGCTTGTTCAAGTGTTAACATTGCGCTCTACAATAAACTATATAACTAGAATATTAGTTATATAGTTTATTGTCAATAGAATTTTGTTTCTTACCAGAATTGATCTGATCGAGGAGTTAACATTACTTTCCAGATTTATTACTATCGATCCATTCATACCATTAGACGATATTCCTAAGGAGGTCAGACATGTCTATTCACGCTATCAACTCCAGTGAGTCCGTGGACTTGTTGTCCCAGGCGAAAATTGATTTGGCTGCCGCTCACCGCCTGGCTGTTTTCCACGAGCTAGAGGAAGGAATCGATAATCATTTTACCGTGACTGCTCCCGGTACCGAAGATCAATTTCTTGTGTTGCCGTTCGGCCTGCACTGGTCCGAAGCCAGAGCAAGCGACATGATTGTTTTTAACGAGCAGGGAGATACGCTGGAAGGAGACGGGCTGGTGGAAAGATCGGCCCAGTGTATCCATGCGCCGATTCATCGCATTACCGGCGCAAAAGTAGTAATGCATACGCACCAGACCTGGGCGGTTGCGCTTAATATGCTGGAAAACAACCGCTTGATTCCTGCCTGTCAGACATCGGCATTTTTTGATGGCCATATTGTCTACGAGGATGATTATCGCGGAACGGCGGATACCCTTGAAGAAGGTGAGCGGCTGGCCAATCTCATGGGAGATAAAACCGTCATGTTTATGAAAAATCATGGTGTGCTTGTGGCTACGGACACTATCGCTAAAGCTTATCGAATGCTCTATCTGCTCGAGCGGGTTTGTCGTATGCAGATTCTCGCAATGAGTACCGGTGAGAAAATCCTGCCGATCACTGCGGAAGTTATTGCCCGGGTTCAGGCCCCTGATCAGGGGGATCGTCACCATGGGCAAAGACACCAACTATATTTCGAAGCCATGAAAAGAGTAATAAATAGGGTTAACCCCGGATATGCCGATTAAGCTTTCGGACGATGTATCGTGGCCGAGGTAACGCATAGGAAGATATTTATTAAATAGTGGCGTGTCTGCGTGCTGTTTCCATTGGTGGGATGCATTCCGTAGCGAACACCGGCGACTTGGTTTTACAAATCCGATGCTGAGGCAGAATTGTGAGCCCCCAGGGTATTGGGTTTTAAAAAAGGTGGTATATATTGTTTGTGAATTTGTGGCTAATTGACTAGCATCGAGTCTCCTTTAGAACTGATCCTGTTAAATGAAATTTAGCGTTCAACTTTCAGCTTATTATCCCGATCATGATCTGGGTGGCAGGCAGATATACCAAAATATGCTTGAGCAGGCGATGTTGGCGGATGAATTTGGTTATGATGCGGTTTCCATCAC
>JAIBDK010000070.1 GCA_024679435.1 Gammaproteobacteria bacterium
CGAGCCTTTTGCCCATTATCAATGCCAAGAAGGCGGTCAGTGCCAGAGGCAGTGTCTTAAACAGCATCGTCCAGCCCACAAACGCTGTGACAGACAGCACCAGTATCTGGGTCAGTTTCCCGATCAGAAAGCAGGTGTTGAGAATCGGGATCATCCTGTTTTTTTCCATATTAAGACTCAGGAAATAGACAATCAGTATCGCCACCATAACGTTGGTAATTCCTGCGGATACCCCTGAGGCAAAGCCAAAGGCGGCCATAGTCATGAGACCTTTTTGGGGTATCCACGCGCCCGTGCTGTTTCCGGAAAAAGTAGTCCATAAATAGCTCAGGATCAGTAATGCGAGTATTAATCTGAACGGGGAAGGGTCCATTGTTGCGAGCATGTATGAGCCTAAAAGAGAACCCACAAAAGCGGACAGGAAAAGCACACGATACGTATTCAGACTGTTACGATAGTCGAACCCTCCCCAGATGCTGGCAAGATTAACCGTAACTGTCGGTAATAATGTGACAAGAATAGCGAGACGGACGTCCAGAAAAATGGCAATCAGTGGTGTCGCTATCATCGGGAACCCAAGACCAATTGCGCCGTGTATTATTCCGGCAATGCCGGTCACAAACAGGATGTAGAGATACTGGGTTAGGCCAATGTCTGTCAAAATATTCATGGAGTCTTGAATTTGTTGGGGTTACAAAAATAGGTTAGATTCTGTAGATGGAATATAAGATGCCCAACCGGCTCAAAATGCATCAGGTTGAAACTTCTGTCCGGGTGAAATTCCAATGAATTGTAACCCCGGAAAGGCACAACGGTTTATTCGTTGGCGGAGTATTGCCTTTAGCGTTGTTTTTATATGCAACATCTTCGGGTCGGGAATTGACCAGGCTTATGGTTTTGATCAGGAAGGAAAGTCTATCGCCAGAATATGGAATGAACAACTCTTGTGGGCAATTCGATTAGATAGCGCGAGACCTACCGTACATGCGAGAAATCTATTTCACCTGTCCGCGGCAATGTGGGATGCCTGGGCGGCTTACCATCCTGATGCTAAAGGGGTGTTTGTGGACGCGCAGATTGTGGCTGAAGATATTGATGCCGCCAGAGATGAGTCCATCAGTTTCGCGGCTTACAGGCTGTTAATGTGGCGCTTCAGACATTCGCCGAACTTTATTCAGACGGAATCATCTGCCAACCGAAAGATGGTGGAGCTAGGTTATGACGCTTCTATCGAGGAAACTGTATCCGCAACTCCGGCGGCATTAGGAAATCGAATTGCGCGAACAATTATCGAAATTGGATTGCTGGATGGGGCGAATGAGCTCAATGATTACGCCAATCAATTCTATGAACCCGTAAACCCACCCCTTGATCCGTCAAAGCTCGGTAATCCTGAGATGATTTCACCGAATCGATGGCAACCTCTGGATATTCCCGACTTTGTGGGGCAATCTGGCGAGCAATCTGAAAACTATCCCCCTTTCGTCGGACCCGAGTGGGGAAACGTTAAACCGTTTTCACTGACCGATCAGGACATGGTTATCCGCAAGCGGGACGGTAATACCTACCGAGTTTATCTGGACCCCGGTGCTCCACCCTTGTTCGGACTGGCCTCTGACGAGCAGTTTCGGGCCGGATTCGAACAAGTGATTAAATACAGTTCAAGGCTTGATCCTGAGGATGGGCTGGTGATTGATGTCAGCCCCGCATCCCGCGGCAATAACCGGATAGGCAGTAATGATGGGGCAGGATATGAAGTGAATCCCGTGACCGGGCAACCCTATCAGTCGCAATGGGTCCCCGCCGGAGATTACTTTCGTGTACTGGCCGAATTCTGGGCCGACGGCCCAAGCTCCGAGACTCCACCGGGGCATTGGTTTGTCATGCTTAATTTTGCCAGCGACCGATTAAATCCTGAGGATAAGCGTTTTAAAGGTATAGGCGAAACTCTCGATAGTCTCGAGTGGGATGTGCGCGCGTATCTGGCTATGGGGGGGGCAATGCATGATGTGGCCATTGCCGCCTGGAGTAATAAAGGCTGGTATGATTATCCGCGTCCCATATCGGCCATTCGATTTTTGTGTGAGCAGGGTCAGCGTTCTGATCGACAACGCCTTAATTACACTCCCCACGGTATCGATCTGATTCCGGGTTTGATTGAATTAATTGATGAGTCCAACACCGCCCCGGGAGGAAAACATGCTCATTTACTGGCGCAAAGCCCCGACAGCCTAGGGGAGATTGTGCTTAAAAGCTGGCGAGGTCCGAAATTTATAGAAAATTCGAAGATTGATACCGCAGGAGTTGGCTGGATACTATGCAAAAACTGGTGGCCTTATCAACGACCCAACTTTGTCACGCCGCCCTTTGCAGGATATGTTTCTGGGCATAGCACCTACAGTCGGGCTGCTGCGGAAATTATGACCTTGCTGACCGGATCTAAATTTTTTCCTGACGGTTATGCTATCTTCCCGATTAAACAGAATACGTTCCTTAAATTTGAGCGCGGACCCTCGAAGGCTTTCTCCCTGCAATGGGCAACTTATCAGGATGCGGCGGATGAATCGGCTATTTCGAGAATTTATGGAGGCATCCATCCACCCGGAGATGACGTGCCGGGCAGAATGATGGGTTATAAGATTGGCCATCATGCGTTTAAGAAGGCTCTGGAGTATTATCCTCCGAGTATCTGAAGTGAGGGACCAATTGGTTTAGCGCCGGCAGAGTTTCATGGGCTTTCACGAGCCTTTCACGGCGTTGAAGCCAAAATCGACAATGTAAATTATGGACACGTTATCTTGAAAACTACTTTATTTATTCTGGCTTGCATAATTTTGATATGGGTTGTGCTACTCATTGTATTGGGATTTGTTTCAAGATCAGGAAAACCGCCCGGGTTATCAGATAGCAGATTGGCTTCCTGTCCGAGCTCACCCAATTGTATCTGTACCGAGTATGAATCTGATAACAAGGCCTTTGTCAGTCCGGTGCAGATTTCAATCGACAGTCATGATGTCATCGACGACGCACAGACTGTGGCTTTAGAGATGGGCGGTAAAATTGTAAGCCGTGACCGTTTATATCTGGCAGTTACTTTTTCATCGCGTCTGTTTGGGTTGGTGGATGATTTTGAAATTCGATGGGCCCCGGAGCCTGGGTTATTGCATATTCGCTCTGCATCGCGAACCGGCCACAGTGATTTGGGCGTTAATGGTAAACGGGTTGAAGATTTCAAAAATCGGTACAAAGCGTTGCAAAAAAAGAAGTTGCCCAGTTAGTTCGAACCTGAATTCATGCCCTGTTTATGAAACTTTACCTGATACGCCACGCAGAATCTGCCAATAATGCGGTTTATGGCACAGATAATCAGCATGCCAGTCATAGTCCGGATCCGGAAATTACCGATCCCGGGCACAGGCAGGGGCAATGTCTGGGTCAGCATTTTGCCATGACCGACACTGAGCCAAGGCAGCATCCCGATGAAAAATCATCAGACATTCAATACGGCTTAACGCATCTCTATTGCAGTCTGATGAGTCGCTCTTTGCTGACAGCGCAATACATTGCTGAAGCATGCGGTTTGAAAATGGTGGCTAGACCGGACATTTTTGAATATCAGGGAATCTACGAAATTGACAACAACGGTAATCAAGTGGGAGTCGAAGGGCCCGGCAGGCGTTACTTTGAGAAGCGTTTTCCAGATGTTCAGCTACCTGAAGAGTTAAGTGAAAAGGGCTGGTGGAATCGACCTGTGGAAAGTCAAACTCAATTTCTTGCCAGGGTAGAAAATTCTCTTGATCATATCCAGGCATTGCATGGCGGTACTGACCACCACGTTGCCATGGTGGTGCATGGTGACTATATTGACCAGTGCATTAACCATATTATGGGGGTTGAGAGAATTGCTGAGAACTACAAAACCCCCTGGGTTGCAAACTGGGTGTTTCACAACACCTCGATTTCAAGAATTGATATCATTAACGGGTCGAGGAATGTGGTTTACCTGAACCGAATTGATCATCTACCCCCTGATTTGGTGACCTGGTAGAGAACCAGCATCGGGCCGAAGCGCTCGAAGGGGAAAATCTCCTGTAATTTATTATTCCGAACTTACTTAAGTTCAGAAACCAGAGATTCGATATAAGCAATACGTCCACTGGTTTCTTCCTGAAGACGCTGTATCTCTTCCTTGATCAAAGCAAGCTGATTTGAACGATTACGTTTTGCCTTAACGATTTGATCAAGTTCTGCCATTGCTTTGTGAACCACGGGAGAAATTTCAGAATAGATATGTGAATCGTTGGTGCTACCGTCTCCGTGAGTCATTTTTTCGGTTCGGGGAAATCGAAATCTTTTGCTGTCGGGAAGGATAGAGCCCTTTTGTTTCTTATACACGATTCTAAGAATATCCATGTTGTTCACTGTTTGTAGTGAATATCGATCGATGGTTTCCGGGCTGGAAATTCCCATTTCATGCAATGTTGGGTACTCAGACATGCTCTACCTCAATAAATGTTTATGCTCTGGTTATTCACTCAGTCTTTAAAATTAGACTGCAAAAACGAGATCATACACTAAACAGAGAAATTATTTTCAGGATCACTAAGGCGTTTGCGCCCGGAAATCAATGCGACTTTTTTGGCCCGGGTGAGTTTTTTGATCTGGCTTTCACGCTTTGAGGCGCTGCTTCTGTTATGCCCGGATTCCTGATAGGCAATTCGCAGTGGCGTCTTTCCATTGAAATATTTAGCATTTTTAGTGTTTCCTGAATGCTCCAGAAATCGCCTTTTCGGATCAGTTGTGATTCCAGTATAGAGTGAGTGGTCGCTGGCTTCAATGATATACACATACCAGTTTACAGCGCCCGTTTGTTCAGAGTCAGATGAAGTCACTGCCTATTTAGTTGCTTTATTAAATCTGGGCCAGTTTAATGTTGTTGATGCTTTAGGTACTGGTAGAGCTGATCGAGTTGCCCGTCACTTAAATCGGTGTGGTCAGGCATGCTGGAATAGCGAAACTGCGAAGGCTGCTTGATAAATGCTTTTATCATCTCCTCAGTCCTGTATGCGACGATGCTTTGGGGCGCATTCAGATCTGGCCCGATTTTGCCGCCTTGCTGATCCATGGCATGACATCGCAGGCATCGCATTCGGAATGTTTGAAATCCTCTATAGACAGTGGAGTTTGATTTGACATTTTGAGGCACCACGGCAGGGTACTGATCGCTGAATCTTAGAATGCCAATTTCGGAAACCTGCCAGGGCCAGGGAAATTTATTTGCGGTGGTCTGGTGCTTTTCGGTCCACACCAGAAAGAAGGGCCCGGGATCGGCCAACTTTCTGCCGACAGGTTCCCAGCCGGTCTCCCAGTCGAGATCCTCGTAAGCAAGATAGCCACCGGGTTCCTTAAGGGAATCCAGATTACTTATCGCCTGATAGCCATCCAGAGCCGTAAAAGAAATATCCGAAAAATCATTGCCTCTCCACTGGTCTTCGAAAATAACATCCAGAACGTCTTTAACCGGTAGGGCAAGATAACGTTTTTTCTTGCTCATTAATGGGTTATAGAAATGAATCTCGACGGGGGTGATAGTATCTGTGAGTTCAGTTAACGACACGTCTGAAATCACCTGGCCTGCGACAGCAAAACGTAACGTAGGATTCTGAGCGAGTGCGTTAACTGTTCCACTTAGATAGAGCGTTGCCATTAATAAAAATAATCGCATGGGAATAGATCGTTTGATTGTTGCTGGAGTTTTCAAATGGAGGCTTATTTGACAAATAGCTCCCTTGGTACGTTAGCCAATGTTTCAGCGCCATCGCCTGTGATCACAAAACTTTCGGTTATTTCCATGCCCCAGTCGTCCTGCCAGACCGCTGGAATAAAGTGGAAGGTCATACCCGGTTGCAATATCGTTTTGTCGCCGGGTCGGAGGCTCATCGTGCGTTCACCCCAGTCTGGAGGGTATGAAATACCAATGGGATAGCCGCAGCGACTTTCTTTTTTAATTCCCGTTTTATTTTCCAGAATGTCACAAAAAGCTTTAGCTACTTCCTGACACTGGTTTCCGGGTCGTGCTTGTTCGAGCCCGGCATTGATGCCCTCTACAACAGCTTTCTCCACGTCCAGAAATTTTTGTGATGGCTTTCCCAGGAAAATAGTTCGTGAGGTTGGGCATTGATAACGTTTGTAACAACCGGCTATTTCAAAAAAAGTCGCTTCGCCGGTTTTGAATGGATCGTCGTTCCAGGTGAGGTGCGGGGCAGACGCATCAGCTCCAGAGGGCAATAACGGGACAATTGCCGGATAGTCGCCACCGTGGCCTTCTATGCCAAGGCATCCCGAGCGAAATATTTCTGCCACCATTTCGTTTTTTCGTAAACCAGGTTCAATCATCTCGCGAATATTTTGATGCATTTGGGTGACAATTTGACCGGCAATTTTCATGTATTGAATTTCGGTCTCGCTTTTAATCGCCCGCTGCCAGTTAACCAGGCCGGTGGTGTCTATCAGCGAAGCCTGTGTAAGTCCATTAACCAGTTCGGCATGGGCCTGAGCTGAGTACCAGTAATTGTCCATTTCAACGCCGATAGTTCCGGCGGAAATATTTCGTTCCTTGAGGACATGCACCAGTTCCTGCATCGGATGCAGAGGCAAATTCTGGACCAGTTTTTCATCATATCCATGAACATCTGCATCCGGCATCCACACGGTACGAACTCCGCCATTGGCATCCTGGGCACGGACAAAACAGATCGGGTTCCCTTCCATCGGTAAAATCACGCACTGGTGCACATAAAATGACCAACCGTCATATCCGGTCAGCCAGCCCATATTGGACGGATCGCTGACGATAATCGTATCAATTCCACGACGTTCCATTTCAGCTCTGGTTTTAGCAATCCGCGCGTCATATTCGGCTTGAGTAAAGGGCAGGTTTTTAGCTGGCATGAGGAAACTCGGTTTGGTGTGTTTTTATGAGTTTAAACATACCAGCAATGTGCCTCTGCTGGAAAGGGGGAGGTGATGCCGATTTCATTGAGATGATTGGAAGTTAGTGCCCAGAATTTGTGATTCATTTAATCAGAGCGTAAACCGGCCAGGTTAGATCTTCAGTTTTGGGCTTATTCATCTAAACCGCATTGAAATACGATCCACATTTCGGGTTAGATTTTTGTCGCTAAAATGACTGGTACAACTCGGCAAAACTGCCGGATAGGGCTTCTTCGAAAAAAGTCACGTCTTCCATCTGGATGCACAATGGCGGGCAGATTCTGAGAACATTCTTATGAGCGCCGGATTTGCTGGCGACCAATCCATACTTCCGGGTAAGTTGAAACAGTCTGGCCATTTCATCCGCTGCGGGTTCTTTTGTTTTTCGGTCCTTGACCAGTTCTGCAGCCATCATCAGACCTTGTCCGCGAACATCGCCGATGATGTCGTATTTCTGCTGTAGATTCTTGAGCACGTTAAGCAGCGCTTCGCCCACGTTTTTGGCATTGTCGATCAAATTGCACTGATCAATGACCTGGAGCACCGCGCGCCCTGCGGCGCAACTGACCGGGTTGGCTCCATAGGTATTGAAATAGAATTTATTTGCCATGGCTTCCGCAATATGCTTTTTGGCTACCACGGCACCCAGCGGGAACCCGTTTCCGATACCTTTGGCAAGGACCACGATGTCAGGGACGACGTCGTGATCACTAAACGACCAGTAGCCCTTTCCTGTTCTGCCGAAACCGGATTGAACCTCATCCACAATGCAAAGCCCACCCGCAGCGCGAACTCTTTCGAATGCGCCGGAAACGTATCCTTTGGGAAGAGGAATAATACCGCCGTAGCCCTGAATTGGCTCTATAAACATGCCGGCAATCTGACCGGATGTACCATAGTGAATAGTACGATCAAGATCCTCAAGATATGGCTGCACTCCGTCACCGTGGATGCCCCGGTATTGATCAGGATTAGGCGCAAACTGAATTCCGTTTAACAGTGAAATATTATGCCTGAAATTGCTTATTCCGGTAAGTGATTGAGCGCCAAACGTAGCGCCGTGATAACTGTTGGCCAGCGACACCACATCATTGTTACCGGTATGTGATCGTGCCAGCAGTAATGCAAAATCAATTGCCTCCGCTCCACTGTTCATAAAATGAACGACCCATTCTTCATCCTGAGGAAATTTTGCAGTTAGTTCTTCAGCAAAATGAGCCGGAACCGGATGAAAAAACATTGTGGTGCAATGCTGGATTTGTTCAGCTTGATTCTGCACCGCGGCTGTAACTGCTGGGTTGTTGTAGCCAATGCTGACACATAAGTTTTGACTCAGACAGTCGAGATACTGATTTCCTTTTTCGTCCCAAAGATATTGATCCTGGCCGTGCTTAAAAATCAGCGGCGTGTCATAAGGCACGAAAGCCCTTTGTGATGCCGCATAAAATCTTTCTCGTCGTTCTACAATAGCATCCGTATTCCAGTCTGTTTGAGACTCAAACTTTTTCGGGTCAGAATTTATAGTTTCAGATATTTTTGTGTTGGTGCCAATCATTGCGTTGCTCTCTTCTAGATGTCTAACGTGTGCTGTAGATTGTCCTTCGACTTTTAGAGTTAGTCTCTAAGTCCATCGGAACGAATCTTTTGCTGCTCATGAGCAGCGGTAGTTTTGCCATAGAGTTGCCGGACTCGTTCCTTGTTCCCAATGACTCCTGGTTCTTCTGTAAATGACATTATTATCAATAAGCGATCATCATTTCCGGTGTTTCTGGTTACCCGATGTAGAGAGTATCTGCCGAGGAAAAATTGCAGGTCTCCGGGTTGAAGATTCAGTGGTTTTAC
>JAIBDK010000443.1 GCA_024679435.1 Gammaproteobacteria bacterium
CATCACTGTGATAAGAACGATCGCTCAGCAGCTGAATTCTGTTTGAATTATGATAATTATCTTCAACAACTTCACCCGGTGCATCCGCAGATAACTGGGTCCTCAGGGAATGGCAGGTTCCGCACATATTTAAGTGATGATCTGACTTATCCCCCTGCGGACTAGCAATAGCGTCATCTTTATTGAAAGACCATTTTACATACTCAGGCGTCTGCATATTTAAACCGGACTCTTGCGCAGAATACGAGTCAGATTTTGCCCTCTCCACGTGCTTCGAACCCGGCCCATGACATGCCTCACAGCCGACATTAATTTCAGACCACGTAGTATCGTAAGAATGAGATTGCACATCGTAATTTTTAGACAGGTTAGTCGAATGACAGTCAGCGCAACGAGCATTCCAGTTCTGAAAGTGGTTGCCCCAGTAAAACGGATGTGCACGCGTGATGTCTTCTTCAGGCTGAAGGTGATACCAACGCTGCCCCCCGTCGCTCTCCTCTCTGGAATCCCATGCCACATTTAACGCCTGAATAAATCCATTTTCTAGTTCAATCAGATATTGCTGTAGCGGATAAAAACCGAACGTATAATCTATCTGATAGGTGTCTGTTTTGCCGTCAGCTTCTCGCATATCCACAAGGTATTTGCCCTGCTCAACATAAAACAGATAGTTAACATCGTGGAACGTTACGCGTTCACCATCAAAGCCAGCCAAAACCGAGTCCGGAGATGCCGTTTCCATTGCGCGAAAATGATCTGATTTCTTCCAGTCTTCGTTCTGAACCGCATGACAACTTGCACACTGCCTGGATCCAACATAGCTTTTTTCCTCGGCTTGAACTGCTGAGAGTCCGAAACCCAACAATAATATGTAAATCCAGACAAACACCCAGATACCTCGTAACCAACCCCCCGTTATATCAACCAGGGCGTTTTTTAAGGAAAAACCAGAAGTACCCATGAATTCAATTACTCAAAAATAGGGGGTGATTATTTAACAATCTACGGAATAATATGCTGACTCACAACGACCTATTATTCGCCATGCACATAATCGTTTATAGCGACACCTATTCCAATCCGATTTGTACGGACATCGTAGTCGAGAAGGCTCTCACCGTACCCATAAAAATATTGGGCGTACACTCTGATTTTACCAGACAGCGGGCGGCTCCAGGTCAACTCTACAGCTCCTTTATTATCGTCCGATTTAAAATTATTGCGCAACATGCCGGCGATTGTGTGCCGACCATGAACATAGGCAAAGCGAAATTCCCCGTAGCCAAAAAAGTCTTCAATATTGGGGTTTTCATTGGTCTCACCAACGATCAGCCAGGGCTTAACACTGTAAGCCATATTGCCCTTGTCAAAAATAAAATTGGCGTAAAGTCTGTTCCAGCTTCGCGAAAGCGATCCTGCTCGACCATTGGACTGATGGGCAAAACCCAGGTCAATCAAACTGCCATGCATGCCCCACTTATTCCAGTTGGTCTTAAAACGCCAGAAGAATTCAGGTTCATAGGAATTTTCCCGAAACGGAGACGAGGCATCCGGAGCATATACCTGCCACCAGGACTGATTGGTAAAAGCAAAATAAAGATCCGCATCATCTGCCAGAAAATTCTCATACAAAGGAAATTTAAAGCTGATCTGAAACTTAGCCTCCAGTTCCTCAAGATTGTCCGCATTGACAACCGATTCGAATGGCTCAGTATTTAATTTGTCATTGTAGGAAAACGGCAGAAGATAGTTGGGGCGATGAGGTGTAATTGCCCAAACCTGATTTTCCAGTTGTTTCTCCTGATACAGTCGGGCATCGACAATACTGGTTTGCTGCACATTATCCTTCTTGACATCCGTTATCGCCTCGTTCGCCGTGGACTCCCTGACACGCGTATCATCAGTCGCATCATCCTGGCAAAGCGCCAGCACTGCTTCCACTGTGGTCTGACCGTCCACAGTTTTAAGCATATCAATCAGACATTGATCTGTTTCGGTATTTAGTGCAAAGGAAACTTCGGTGATCATCATCAGGAAAAAAGCCAGCACGGCCGATACCCGCGTGTCCATATCCATGCTTTTGCTATCGTTCATTAGGAATTTCTACTGGAGGCTTGTTTACTCATCAATCAATACGCGTATTATTTTCGTCAATCTGAAAAACAGAACATTCTGACAACTATATCCAGAATGCCCAGACCCGTTCTATTGTCCAGAAAGCTGTCACCCCGCCCACGCTATAGGCGATGGGCTTTTCAACATAGTCC
>JAIBDK010000341.1 GCA_024679435.1 Gammaproteobacteria bacterium
CTTAAATCACAAACCCGCTACGATGGCCTGTGGCAGGAAACGGTCAGTGAAGGTGCTCACCTGAATTTTCAAGCCATTTTATAGACCGCTATAGGTGCTAAATCATTATTTAGAGTTCCCCTTTCTGCGAGGAATGTTTGCAGTTTCATTTGATCAGGAAAACTTTTAGGGCTCCATTTCACAGGCACGGAAGTGCTGGTTTATTCTGTCTTTCATAAGACTGATTTCGAGGTTAGCAGGTTCGGATAAATTACCGCTTTCCCGATGCCTTTCAGACACCGCGTGTGGTAGAATTGCGGCTTCCATTCTGTGTCAGACAGAGAAAAATATAGAGCAACTATTTCGAATTAATTTTATATTAAAAACAAATAGTTATGATGCTTTCTCATAATAATTCTTGATATTAATTATAACTCAATAAGCCCGTAATGACCGAACCCTCTTTCGCCAAGGAAACTCTTCCCGCAAATCTCGATAAAGAGATGCGTCAGTCCTATCTAGATTACGCCATGAGCGTCATAGTGGGGCGTGCTTTACCCGATATTCGGGATGGCCTCAAACCCGTGCACCGCCGGGTTTTGTATGCGATGTCTGTTCTTGGAAATGATTGGAATAAGGCCTATAAAAAATCAGCCCGTGTGGTGGGCGATGTTATCGGTAAATATCACCCGCATGGTGATACCGCAGTCTATGACACCATCGTTCGAATGGCGCAGAATTTTTCCATGCGCTACATGCTGGTGGATGGTCAGGGTAACTTTGGTTCTGTTGATGGTGATTCCCCGGCAGCAATGCGTTATACGGAAATTCGTCTCGCCAGAATAGCCCATGAACTGTTGGCTGATCTGGAAAAGGAAACCGTTGATTTTGGACCTAACTATGACGAAACAGAAACCCAGCCTCTGGTTTTGCCAACGCGCATACCAAATTTGTTGGTTAACGGTTCAACCGGAATAGCCGTGGGTATGGCAACAAATATTCCTCCCCACAATCTTGGTGAAACTATTGATGCCTGTTTTGCTCTAATGTCGAATCCGGCAATTACCATTGCGGAGTTAATGGAGCATATACCCGGCCCGGACTTTCCGACTGCGGGTATTATCAACGGGCGAACTGGAATACGTCAGGCCTATGAAACCGGCAGGGGCAGAATCTATGTTCGCGCCCGGGTTGGGATTGAAACTGCCAGTAGCGGCAAGGAATCCATCATCGTTCACGAATTACCTTATCAGGTAAACAAGGCCCGTTTGATGGAGAAAATTGCGGATTTGGTCAAAAACAAACGACTTGAGGGTATTTCTGCGATTCGCGATGAGTCTGATAAGGCTGGCATGCGCATGGTCGTGGAGATTAAGCGTGGCGAGCAATCTGAAGTGGTGCTGAACAATCTTTATAAACAGACTCAAATGCAGACTGTTTTCGGCATTAATATTGTTGCCCTGAGCAAGAACCAGCCAAGAATTTTTAATCTGAAAGAATGTCTCGATGAGTTCGTAAACCACAGAAGGGAAGTGGTTACCCGTCGAACCGTATTTGAATTAGCGAAGGCTCGTGATCGTGCCCATACGCTAGAAGGCCTCGCGGTAGCGCTCGCCAATATAGATCCGATCATCGCCTTGATTAAATCCGCTCAAACACCAGGTGAAGCACGTGAAAAGTTACTTGCTCAAACCTGGGATCCGGGCTCTGTTTCTGCGATGCTGGCGCGAAGTGATTCAGATATGTCTCGACCTGCATGGCTTGACAGCCAGTACGGCCTAAAAGATGATGGTTACCAATTATCACCGGAACAGGCCCAGGCTATTTTGGAGCTGCGATTGCATCGTTTGACCGGTCTTGAGCAGGAAAAAATCCACAAGGAATACGAAGATATTATTGAAGACATTCTGGCGTTGCTGGAAATACTTAGAAACCCCGATCGCTTGATGGAAGTTATTCGAGAGGAACTGCAGGAGGTGCGTGATCGGTATAACGACGAAAGACGCACAGAGATTATTGAGGGTGAAATCGATATGTCTATGGAAGACTTGATTCCCGAAGAAGACGTAGTAGTCACAATTTCTCATGATGGTTATGCTAAATCTCAACCTGTAGCCGATTATTCTGCACAGAAACGCGGTGGTAAAGGGCGCATTGCAACACGGACCAAGGAAGAGGATTTCGTGAGTCAGATGTTCGTAGCAAATTCTCACGACACTATTCTTTGTTTTACCAACATGGGCAAAGTATACTGGCTCAGGGCGTTTCAGCTTCCCCAGGCGGGTCGCCAGGCTCGGGGCAAGCCTCTGGTTAATTTGTTGCCTCTAGACGCAGATGAGCAGGTGACCGCCGTATTACCTGTGAAAGGTTATGATGAAGGCATGCATCTGTTGATGGCAACAACTCAGGGCATTGTCAAAAAATGCCGCCTATCAGATTTCTCCAGGCCGAGAAGTTCTGGAATCTGGGCCGTAAATTTGGATGACGGAGATCAGCTGGTCGGAGTTGCGCTGACTGATGGCACTGAGGATATTCTATTGATCAGCGACGCCGGAAAAGCGGCTCGTTTCTCGGAGAATGATGTGCGAGTGGTCGGGAGAACAGCCAGAGGGGTTCGTGGTATTCGCCTTAGTGATCGTCAGACGGTTATATCGCTTATGGTGCTGCCTTCCGCAGACGCGGATCAAGGCGCTGAAGAAGTCGGCCCTGCAATCTTGACCAGCACCATTAACGGTTATGGAAAACGTACCCCGGTTGAAGATTTTCCCCGCAAAAATCGGGGTGGTAAAGGCGTCATTGCCATAAAGACATCGGATCGCAATGGAACAGTTGTGAGTGCGCATGTCGTTTTGGAAAAAGATGAGGTGATGCTGATTACAGATGGCGGAATTCTTATTAGAACCCGGGTTTCAGAAATATCCTCACAGGGAAGAAACACTCAGGGAGTCAGATTGATCTCTTTAAAAAACGATGAGCATCTGGTTAGTGTTAGCAAAGTTGCTGAGACAGAAGAAGACGGCGATGAAGGGCATGGTGAAGTAGGTGATAATCAAAATGTCGACGAGAAGGACCGGGAAAATAATGATTCGGTTGCGGATAGTGATGATGGAGAAGTGGGACCTGCGGTTCACTAGGTTAAAATGGGATCTCAGACTCGATCTATAGACAGCTGATTATTTAGAATGCCGGTATTAAATAATTTTAAAATGATTAAAAATCAATATTTTGAAGCAAGATACTGATAAAAAACTTAAAGTATTTCGTGACCGTATAGACGAGATAGATGCCAAAATACTGAACTTGATGAACAGGCGTTTAAGTGCTGCCCAGTCAATTGCTGAAATCAAGTCGAATTTGCAGAAACCCGCTTTTTATCGC
>JAIBDK010000086.1 GCA_024679435.1 Gammaproteobacteria bacterium
CGATTTGCAGTTCGAAGGGCAGAATATTTTGAGTCAGTGGCGCCATCACCAAAATAATACAGATCCATTCGCTCAAACGTCCGGCCAGCAGATATCGGAATCAGATGCACCGTCCAGTAATGATCCGCCTGAACGCCAATCATTATGTTGGGATAAATACTGAGAAACTCAGCCTTACCATGCTGCCAGGGTTCACTCAACTCGGTGTTCATTGGCAGCAAACCATCACCAATAGCTCCAGCATGATGCTGTCCTTTACTTCCCTGCCCTGACGCGGATCCTTCAAGCACCAGGGGATAATGATTTCTCAAAGGAGAGTAGCTATTTAGACCTGGATGGACAAACGGCAGATGATACCCGTCAACATGGTTTTCCTGGGCGAATTTCCAATTACCGTTCAAGATAATTTCCCAGGACGAATCCAAACCTCCATGCCCATACATATCCAGATCAAATTCGTGCCATAAGTTGGTAACTGGTTTAATAAAGGTAGCGAAGTCGGCGGCATCACCGCTGAGGTTTACGAAAATAAGACCGGCAAATAAATGGGTTCTAATTTCCTTTAAGCCATGCAGTGATCGGTCAAAATTATTATCTTGATGATTACCTTCGCCATTTATATGCGGGGTCGCCTTAAGGGCACCTTCAGAAGTGTAACACCACCCATGATAACGACATGTAATTAGGCCATTTGATCGGCGGGCCTCTTCTACGAGCTTCATGCCACGATGGGAACATACGTTGTGAAAAACCCGAATAGCTGACTGAGGATCCCGCACAACTAATAATGGCATACCAAAAACATCAACCGGCATCAACCAGCCATCCTCTGGCAACTGAGCCTGATTTGCCACGCAAAACCATGTCTTCGCTAAAACCGAATCACGCTCAAATTCTGCAAATCTCTCTGAATTGTAGGCCACGTTAGGCAAGCCCGTGAGCTTCTCCAATGGCGCGGTGAATTCGCTAAGCGAAAACCCCTGTGTATTAGTCAGACTTTCCGACAACCTTGTTCCTCAGCAACATTTAGTTGAAGAATACTATCTCGGATTGAGATTATCCAGAGTCTTTAATTACTGAAAAACATTACCGCAGTGCAGACTTCTCCCTCCGCCAATGACGTTTTCAGCTCCTGCTTTATTTGCAAATAAGTTGTATGCCACCGGCATACTAAAACACAACAGGGCTAGACTGCAGCAGTTCTAAAAATTCGATTTCGGCATTTCCAGCACATCCATATCCATCGAACGACTCCTCTATTTCCCACCTGACTTCGCTCAAGATCCTGAGTATTTCCACATTTATCGCATTTCATTTGTCTCACTCCCACATTGCTAACAGTAAAGACAAGTTTGCCACACGCAATAAAGTGCGTATGTGACGCAGTTCACAATCAGGTAACCCCCCAATGTACAAAATCCGATGCCTAGGGGTCGGGTTCCAGAAACGCTTCAATCCATCGTTCATAGTCTCTGGTGCCGTCAAATTTAGCGATCAGGCTTTTATCTGGAAGCCCCTCCAGTTCCGATGTTGGCATCCCGTTTCTCAAGGCACTAAGCGTGTTGTAGGTCGCCTGTATTGACGCCATGATGGGCTGATGGCCTTGCAGGCATAAACGAACTCCCATACTACCGAGATACGGTAAATCCATGATGTCTTTTCCTGCTCCACCCAGAATTAACGGTAACTTAGCAACTCTGGCGACCTTCTCCAGATCGTCTTGGGATTTGATGCCAATCAGAAATAGCGCATCTACTCCGGTATCCTGATACGCAGATATTCTTTCCAGAGTATCTTCAATTCCAGTCAACAACGGGGCACTGGTCCGCGCAGCAATCGTCATCAATGGATCCTGTCTCCCCGCTGCGGCAGCTCTCATTTTACCGACCCCTTCTTCAAGACAGGTCAACTCAACTTTTCCAGCCGAACCGAATGGGCGAGGCAATACTGTATCCTCGATCGACAAGCCGGATACGCCCGCAGTTTCCAGTTCCTCCACCGTTCTTTTCACATTCAGGGCATTACCATAACCATGATCTGCATCGACCATGATGGGCAAGTTGCTTGCTCGGTTTATCCGATACGCCTGCTGGGCAAATTCACTCAGAGTCAAGACAATATGATCTGGATCACCCAGCACCGTTAATGAAGCTACTGAGCCGGCAAACATGCCAATCTCAAAACCCAGATCCTGAGCTATTCGAGCTGAAACCGGATCAAAAACAGATCCGGGATAAACACATAGATTAGATTCGAATTGTTTACGAAAAGCTTTTCGGCGGCTGGTCCAGTTCATGACGAATTCTCTTTGGCTGAAATATCCAGGACATACCTGGAACAATTAAGAAAGCGCTATCGTATCTGCTACATGAAAACCTGTCATTAACGTTTTCTGATGGTCTGTCGTTTTTGGAGCAGAACTTTCTAAACAGCAACGGACAAATTTCACCCTCTTCCGACGGGTTCCCCGAAATTTCTCTGTCACCCTATTATTTTTGTACCCATAGATTAAACGGTTATACTGTGACAGAAACTTTCCCATAGAATCAAAGAGAAACAAATATGTCGGAATTATGGCGAAACAGTGCCGCACAGATTGCAGCACTGGTTTTAAAAAGAGAAGTTAGCGCGGTCGAAGTAATTCAACAAACTCTGGAGCGCCTGACAGTTGTTAATCCAAAAATAAACGCCGTGGTGGAAGAAATGCCTGAAGAGGCGTTAATCGCAGCAAAAGAAGTCGACGCTTTGATTTCGAAAGGGCGTAACCCCGGCCCCCTGACTGGGGTTCCAGTTACGGTGAAAATTAATGTCGATCAAAAAGGTCACACAACCACAAACGGCCTTGTGATTCAAAAGAACCATTTTTCTGATCAGGATAATCCGGTGGTCACTAACCTTCGTAAAGCCGGGGCTATAATCATTGGTCGCACTAATACGCCAGCATTTTCTATGCGCTGGTTCACCCGGAATTCAGTTCACGGCCATACATTGAACCCCCGCAACAAAGCGCTTACGCCGGGAGGTTCGTCCGGTGGGGCCGCCGCCGCGGTCGCCGCTGGAATTGGAGCAATTGGCCATGGCACCGATATAGCTGGCTCAGTGAGATATCCTGCCTATGCCTGTGGACTCCATGGTTTACGCCCCACCCTGGGGCGAATACCGGCACTCAATCCGTCTCTCCCGGATCGTCACATAGGGGCACAGATTACTGCCGTCTCAGGCCCGATGGCCAGAACAGTAAGAGATGTTCAGTTAGGATACGAAGCAATGACCCAGTGGAGTGATATGGACCCCTGGTGGGTGCCGGCACCTCATGATTCGGGGAATTGTCAAAAAACAGCCGCTTTGTGCACCAATCCCGATAGCCTGAACACAGCGCCAGAAATCGTTGACGCTTTAAAAGAAGCCTCCGAATGCCTCAAAGATGCCGGCTGGACAATAGTTGAAACAAACTGCCCACCACTTAGAGAGCCCATGGAGCTGCAACTGGCCCTGTGGATGTCTGAGTATCAATATAACAACGGTTCAGCGATTAAGACGGAAAATGATCCGGATGCCAATTTTGTTTATCGGCAACTGCTTGACCGTTGCCATGCCCCAACGCTGGCAAGTTTTATGGATCTGTTACAGAAGCGGGTTGGTCTTGCACGAACCTGGCAACAATTTTTAACTCAATACCCCATTCTGCTATGCCCAAACTCATCACAATTACCATTTAAAGATCAACTGGATGTGGAATCACCAACGTCCTTCAAAGAGGTCATTGAGGCACAGATGCCACAAATTGGCATACCGTTTCTCAGCGTTCCAGCCATGTCCGTCGCCACAGGAATGCTCGGGGATACGCCCCTCGGCGTTCAGTTGGTAGCGGCGCGATATAGAGAAGACGTTTTGTTCTCAGCAGCCTCAGAAATCGAATCTCGCAACGAATCCGTCACCATAGCGGAACCACAGTAAATCGAACAGATAAAGACTGACATAGACGACTATAATCAACAGTACCAGGAGAAAGGCAATGGAAAAACCGTCAATAGACAAATCAGACTTGCCAACAGTGCCGGATTTTGCTCGGGATCAAACGAGTTTGAGTCAAAAAAATTCGGATACTGTGATGAATGAATTAATAGAAAATCTCAAATGTCAGGTTGTATTGACCGGAAACATCATTGATAGATTTATCACCCGGGAGAAACAACGGTGGGAAGTGACTGAGAATATGAATAACATGGTCTTCTCAGCAACAGAAAAAGACCCTGAGGAATCCATGTACATGGAAAACAGGGATCAGCTTGATGATTCTCTTGATGCCATTAAAGACATACAGAAACAGGACGGAATAGACCACACTGGTCTTAAAGATCAGCTCAAAAACACGTTTGACACCTATCAAAAAATTATAATCCGGGCACAAAATATTGGAATAGAACTAGAAGCAGGCACCGTCACGAAAGAGCGTGCCAAAAAATCTCCGGGTCATGGCCTTCAGTTCAAAAAAAGTATTATTGACATCGCCCGGGACGACTGCGCCGAGCTTCGAACGGCGTATGCAAAGGTCTGGTGGCGGGTAAGCGAATTGGAATATGTACTCCAGATATGGACGCAAATAAGAGACGCCTTGCAATCAGCTAGTAATTATCTAAACCAGAGGCGAGATGCACTGACCAGCGCCGCTTTTGCTTCTCCGGACCCAACATTGACCCAGCAGGCGCTGACCGCTCAGGCTTCCGAACGAGCGGCGGAAGCAAGAAGAATAGCCCGTCAAACGCCCGTTGTGAATAACGCCCTCAACGTCTATAGTCGGGCAGTAACAAGCATTACCAACGACCGAAATGGCGCTAGACATGCTAAGCAAGAGGCCGAAAGACTTCTTCGCGAATGTGAAGAACAGGACACGATGTAAACCCGCACAAAATATTTTCACACATCCTACTTCCTTAAATCCCAAGCACTGCAATCGTCACACAGTAGTAAAGCTTAATGTCTAAAAATATTTCCCATGAAGTGGAATTACCCTGGCAGGATCAGATATTTGAATCCCTCAAAGCTGCAAAAATAAGGCAAATACCCTATGTCCCGGATGCCGGGCATGCCAGACTGATACAACTTGTACATAATGATCCGGATATGATGCCTATCGTCTTAAGTACCGAAGAGGAAGGCGTGGCCATAGGATGTGGGGCCTGGCTTGGAGGAGACCGATCTGTCTTATTAATGCAAAGTAGCGGGGTTGGAAACTGCATCAACATGCTAAGCCTCGTTGCCAACTGTCATTTTCCGTTCGTTACTCTTATCACCATGCGCGGAGAATGGGGTGAATTTAATTCATGGCAATGCCCTATGGGCAAAGCTACCCGGAAAAGTCTCGAGTTAATGGGTATAACCGTTCACCGTTGCGAGCATGAAGACGACGTTAAACCCACTGTAGACGCGGCTCTTTACGGCGCATTCTCCAACGATCAACAGATAGCTGTCTTGTTGTCCCAGAAACTAATCGGCAAGAAGAAGTGGTGAACATGACAGTAACCAGAGCATACACGCTGAATCGTCGAAAAGTAGTTGCGCGATTGCTGAAACAACGAGATAGCAAAGCAAACCAAGATCTGTTAATCGTCACAGGACTCGGCTCACCAACTTACGATGTGCATGCAGTCGGGGACAACGACAAAAATTTTTATCTGTGGGGTGCCATGGGTGGCGCTTCTATGGTGGGTTATGGACTTGCGCTTTCGCGACCTGAAAATCGCGTTCTGGTTATTACAGGGGACGGCGAACAGTTAATGGGGCTGGGTGGATTAGCCACTATAGGAATACGGAATCCCGCCAATCTCTCCATCGTAGTGCTCGATAATGGTCATTTTGGAGAAACCGGAATGCAAAGGAGCCACACACATTATGGCGTCGATCTGGTTGGAGTGGCCCGTTCTTGTGGAATTAATCAAACCCGGGAGTTTTCTGATATGAAAGGCATAGAAAACCTCACTCAGAGTCTGTTTGTTTCTGAAGGCACCAGTTTTGCCACGATTCGAATAAAACCCGAAAATCATCCGCGCAGCATTCCCACGCTCGATGGCAGATATCTAAAAAATCGTCTTCGTGAAACCCTCGGGTTCGCTCCATGATAGTCGTTTCAGATCTCAATGACTGACTAGCTTAACTTTTAACACAGCCTAACTACCTGAAAACCCCAATGCAAAATCCTATCAAATCAAGCTGGCACAACAGCACTTGCCCACATGATTGTCCTTCTGCGTGTTCCCTTCAGGTAGAAAAAATTGCCGCGGATAAAATTGGTCGTGTTAAGGGCGCAAAGCACAACACCTATACCGACGGAGTTATATGCGCCAAAGTTTCAAAATATGCAGAACGGACGCACCATCCCGACCGAATCCTGCGGCCTATGGTCAGGATTTCTCCTAAAAGCAATGAGCCAGAGTTTGCACCGATTAGCTGGGATGATGCCCTGGACATGCTTGTTAAAGAATTTAAAAAAGCCAGTGCTCGGAACGGTGCGGAGTCTGTATGGCCTTACTATTATGGTGGCACGATGGGACTGGTACATCAGGGAAGCAGTATCCGACTTGCCAATGAGTTTGGATTTTCCAGACTAAAACGCACCTTTTGCGTCCAAATTGCCTATGATGGCTGGACTGCCGGAGCAGGAGCCCGTTTGGGTAGCGACCCAAGGGAATTGGCAGATAGTGATTTAATTATTCTATGGGGTTGTAATGCTGCTGCAACCCAGATCAACGTCATGCATCATGTCGCCAGGGCTCGTAAAAAAGGTGCACGACTAATTGTCGTTGACCCATATGAAACACCTACCGCCAAAATCGCTGATCTCCATATTGCGCCGCGACCCGGAACCGATGGCGCTGTAGCTTGTGCGCTGATGCATATGCTATTCAAACAAAAGTGCATTGACCGTGATTATATGGATCGCTATGCGCAACCCACAGCAGACCTTGAAAAACATCTACAAGACCGGGATCCGAAATGGGCAGAACACATTAGCGGGGTGCCCGCTGCGCAAATTGAGAAAATAGCCAACTGGTATGGGCAGACTCAAAAAAGCTATATACGGTTGGGTATTGGATTTACCCGACACCGTAACGGTGCCGTCAATGCGCATGCGGTTTCCTGCCTGCCGATATTAACGGGTGCCTGGAAATATCAGGGCGGTGGCGCACTATTATCCACCGGAGGCAACTTTCACCTGAAATCAGATTTGTTTGACGGAGTCGACTCCAAAGACCCTGAATCAAAATCTCCAACAGGGCGGATTCTGGATATGTCTGAAATTGGTAAGATCCTGTGCGGAGACAAGGGAGCACTGAAATACGGGCCACCGGTTAACGCGCTTCTGATTCAAAACACCAATCCTATGCTGGTTGCGCCGGATTTATCCCGGGTTAGAAAAGGACTTTCCCGCAACGATTTATTTGTGTGCGTCCACGAACAGTTTATGACAGAAACAGCCAAAATGGCTGACCTCATCCTGCCTGCTACCAGTTTTCCGGAACAGGGGGATATCTTTACAAGTTATGGGCATACCTTCATGCAGGTTACCGAAAAAATTATTGAAGCACCCGGCGATTGTCGCTCCAATCATGATCTTGTCAACGAACTGGCTCGTCGCCTCGGAACCAAGAACCGTTGCTTTAACATGTCGGAACAGGAGATGATTTCAGAAAGTCTTGATATATCCGGTTATCCCAAGTCGAGTGAGTTTGTCGAACAGCATGTTTTGGACTGTGCGCAGCCCTTTGAGAAAAACCATTTTCTCGATGGGTTTCATTGGCCGGACAAACGTTTTCGATTCGCACCGGACTGGGAAGCCATAGGTCCGGGTGGTAAGAACATGCCAAAACTTCCGGATCACTGGAACGTAATTGATCAGCGCGACCAGCAGCACCCATTCAAACTGGTAGCAGCACCCTCCAGAGGTTATTTGAACAGCAGTTTCAACCAGAGCCCCTCTTCCATCAAGAGAGAGAAAAAACCATGGCTGAAGATTCATCCTGATGCAGCCAAAAGATGCGGTCTAAAAAATGGCGAAATGGCAACAATCGGCAATCATCGGGGGTCCGTTACCGCAACCGTCAAATTCATGCAAAATATTCAGCCCGATACCGTTGTAGTAGAAGGAATCTGGCCCGCCAGCGCGTTTCCCGAAGGAATCGGAATCAACGTACTAATCAGCTCGGAGCCTGCAAGTCCCAACGGGGGTGCTGTGTTTCATGATACTGCGGTCTGGGTCAGGCCTGCCTGACTCGATTAGCCATTCCTGCTCCTCGAAATCGTTTTTTCTCAGAAACACTGGAAGATGCCGGCGTTGTCCGCCCAATAGACCAACTCCGAAGTGCCTCAACCTGCTCTCGCATGGTCTTCGACAAGGGAACATTTTTTCCCA
>JAIBDK010000331.1 GCA_024679435.1 Gammaproteobacteria bacterium
AAGACAACGTCAGAGAAATTAACGGGGTGAAGGTAGTTGCTATACGTCAGGATGAAGACGATGTTAAATCAATGCGCATGACGGTGGATCAATGGAAAAGCAAACTGCAGAGCGGTATCGTTCTGGTAGCGGGTGTCAATGAGGGGAAGGTCACTTTGATTGCAGGGGTTAGCAAGGATTTGTCTGAGAAATTCAGAGCCGGAGATTTGATAAAAGAACTTTCTGTTCTGGTAGGAGGCAAGGGCGGTGGTCGTCCGGATTTGGCCCAGGGTGGTGGTTCAGATGCCGACGGAATACCCAAAGCTATCGACGCGACCTATGAGTGGATTAGGCATCATGCGGACTAGTGTTATGGATCATCCCGACGACTAAATCCGCTTTAGTTTGGTAGGGCTTTTCGGGGTAAAAATACTTTACTTTTTGTTTTAGAACGGTTTAAATCCCGCGCCCTGATAAACCAATCAATTCCTTAGATTTTAAGACATTGTCGTTAGTAGTCGAAAAATACGGTGGAACCTCAGTTGGTACCGTTGAACGTATTCAAGCAGTAGCAGAGAATGTTGCTGCCCGTGCGCGCAAAGGTGACCAGATGGTTGTGGTTGTTTCGGCAATGAGCGGTGAGACTAATCGTCTGATTGGAATGGCTCGTGATATTTCATCGGAGCCTTCTCAAAGAGAAATGGATACGCTGGTATCCACAGGAGAACAGGTGACCATCGCTTTATTGTCTCTTGCGCTTCATAATCTTGATGTGTCGGCCGTTTCCTATACCGGTTTCCAGATACCCATTCTGACCGACGACGTTCATGGTAAGGCTCGTATTGAGACCATAGATGGCGATAGTGTCAAAAAGTCACTTGTTGAAGGTAAAGTGGTCGTGGTTGCCGGTTTTCAGGGTATATCCGCAAACAATAACATCACTACATTAGGTCGTGGCGGCTCTGATACTACGGCAGTGGCCATGGCAGCGGCCCTTAAAGCAGATGAATGCCGAATATTTACCGATGTAGATGGTGTTTACACGGCTGATCCGAGAATGGTTGAAAACGCCAGAAGACTGGATCGGGTTACTTTCGAAGAAATGCTGGAGTTGTCGGGTGCAGGTGCTAAGGTTATGCAGATTCGCGCCGTTGAATTTGCCAGTAAATATAACGTTCCGATTCGGGTTCTTTCATCGTTTGAATCCGGGCCGGGGACTCTCATTAGCTATGAGGATAAAAATATGGAACAACCGTTAATCTCAGGAATCACATCAGTGGATAACGAGGCCAAAGTTACCATTCGCGGAGTGCCCGATCGACCGGGAATTGCCTATAGTATTCTCGGCCCGGTGTCTGATGCGCATATTAATGTCGATATGATCGTGCAGAATGTTGGAAATGATGAATTAACAGATTTTACTTTTACAATTAACCAGGATGATTTGCAGCGAAGTATCGAGTTGCTGGAACCTGTGGTAAAGGAACTCAACGCCGAAACCGTAGTGGGGGATACAAATCTTGCCAAGATTTCGGTGGTGGGCGTCGGAATGCGCTCCCATGCCGGTATCGCTACCGGTATGTTTAAGGCACTTTCAGAAAAAGGTATAAATATTCAGATGATCTCGACCTCGGAAATCAAGATTTCTGTTACCATTGACAGGGAGTATACTGAGCTGGCAGTTCGTGCATTACATAATGCATTTAGGCTTGATGAAATAGAGACAAAAGTGTAAAAAGAACGGCAAGAGTTGTAAATTGAAAGTTGTTGGGTAGTAACTTTTCGACTGCTAGTTGCCGTCGAAATCTGATGTTGAGTGCCAAGGTATTGAGTGTGATTTGGCGAATCAGGATGTCAGTGGATTTGTAATTAGACTAGGAGCAGAACAAATGTTAATTCTTACTCGCCGCATTGGTGAATCAGTTTATATCGGCGATGATGTTCGATTGACTGTATTAGGTGTGCGTGGTACTCAGGTCAGGATTGGGATTAATGCCCCCAAGGACGTTCCCGTGCACAGGGAAGAAATTTACTACCGAATCAAGAATGAAAACGGTGAAGAAGTCGACATGGACGATAATAACGGAAACTATAATGATTCCGGTAATGATTTAGATGACGATTATGACGACGACGATGACCAGCCGCATATGGATGAGGCAGATCCGCATAATTCCTGATAAATTGCTATAAAATCAGGAGTCCGCAGCCGGCATCTGATTTATTCCCGCTGTTGTTATATAAACTGGAGAGATGGCCGAGTGGCTGAAGGCGCGCCCCTGCTAAGGGCGTAACGGTTAATAGCCGTTCGAGGGTTCGAATCCCTCTCTCTCCGCCATTCAGTCGAGTCTGTGTTCACAGACTCTGATGAAATTTAGATTAGTCCCCAAGTTTCAGCAGCTTAGGCGATTAACTGCCGCACAATACCTCCCCAAAACCGAACTACATAGCGGCGATTAAGCGGTAAATATGCGGAGTGTCTCGAATGCCGAATTGGCTAGTTCGGTTTTGGATTAAAGGGTTGAGTAACCCAGAGTTTGTTGTTGCCGGTTCCACTCAAGGGGAAACCCCTTTTTAAGTTTCGACAGCGATAGGGAAGGTGGGATATCACCCTTAAATATGGATTTCATTATGTCAGGAGATAACCAGGCTAACTTGATAATTTCTGAGACATAACGTTGTGCCAGGCCATTGCGTTGAGCCAGTTCATGTATAGAGTTTACTTTCCCGGTGAGTAATTCTTCGTTCCAATTCAACGCTGAATGCAGGGCCTTTTGGATGGCCTTTACGGTCCGTGGATGGGCGATGCCAATAGGTGACCCCTGGACTATAATTTTGGATTCGATACCGCACCGCTGAAAGTTCACATCTAACTCGACCCTGACTTCATCAGATCCGTCTATATCGATAACATCATCGACGCCAAGGATCTTCAGCAATCCTCTTCTTGTATAAACCAATACCACTTTTTCTCGTCCGATGACCACTTTCGACAGCGCCGTCGACAGGTTGTCCATTTTCTGGGCTGAAGCCATATTCTTCCAATTCTGTCCGATCGTGTATGCCTGATCGAGGAGGAGCGATTGATGGTTAATGTTAATCAAGTTTTCACTGACTAACTCCAGAAGGCGTGGACCATCGCGCAACCGTGCGGTAAATTCCTGTGCGACCAGGTTTTCAATGGCATGGGCAGACACTCTTTCCACACTCCCCACCCGATTTTCCTGAAATTTAAGGGTTGCCTGACTGACGTAATATCGATATCGCCGATGGGCTCCCTTGTTACCGTGGGATGGACTCATGCGATTGCCCTGATCGTCATAAATTAGTCCTGCCAATAAAGAAGGTTCCTTGGCCTGGGTCCGCCGTTGGTTTTGAACACGATTTTCATTCAGCTGATCCTGAACCGACTCCCAAAGCGACTGATCCACAATGGCCTCGTGATTCCCCGGATAGACCTGCTTGTGATGTTTGACTTTGCCGATATAGATGGGATTGCGGAGTAGGGTATATAGGGCACCCCGACAAAAGGGCGTTCCGCCAGACTTTCCCC
>JAIBDK010000082.1 GCA_024679435.1 Gammaproteobacteria bacterium
CCCGGGAGTCGTCGGCGAACACCCTCATCTCAAACCCGGAGACAGCTACCAGTACACTAGTGGAGCGATCCTTGAAACGCCGGTTGGCTCGATGATGGGTAGTTATCAAATGCGCGACGAAAACGGTGATATCTTTAATGCCACCATTCCAGCTTTCACGTTGTCAGCTGAAGTCGTTTTCCACTAGCGTTGAGTATTTAGGCTCTCGCATCGGCACTCTAATTACCCATCCAAAAAAATCTGTCTGATTAAAAAATCAAGTTTCTCGACCCTGCTCGACGTGGGACCAGGCGCGATAAGCACGAACATGTGTCACCGGATCATGGACCCGGATAACATCGACTCCCTGATGGCAGACAGACATTGAAATCCCCAGCGTCTCCGGATCGCGATCCGCAAAAGCGTGCTCGGAAAAACTACCCATAAAGGATTTTCGCGAGTGACCAATCAATAGCCTTACTCCATGGGCCCGCAAAGCACGGCAATTTCCAAGCAATTCCTGAGCTTGAAGTGGATTCGTCCCAAAGCCGATACCCGGGTCAATGATAACCCGATTAAGATCTATCCCCGCAGTCTGCCAGGCTTCCAATTTTGTCGCGATCCAACGTTCCAGCTGAACCAGAGCGCTTTCCTCGGTGGGTAATTTAAGGGACGGATTCACGGGTATTGATACGCTGTGCATCGCCACCACATCACACGCGCAGCTGCGGACCAAAGCCAGCACATCGGGATCGGTCAGCCCGGTTACATCGTTGATGATATCGATTCCACAGGCAACGGCTTTTTCCAGAGTTCGCCAATTTCTGCTGTCAACAGAAATCGCAGATTTGAGAACTTTTCCGGCATTTCTCTCTTGAACCATCTTTATGACCGGCTCCAGCCGTCGCCACTCTTCCTGCGGTGGCACCGGAACCGCATTCGGGCGCGTAGATTCGGCTCCCAAATCAATTATCTGAACGTTGTTTTCAATAAAACTGTCAATTTGGCGCGCCAACAACGATCGATCATTCCACTTACCACCATCGGAAAACGAATCCGGCGTAATATTCAGAATGCCCATCCATAGCGGCACCGGTTTTACCGACCGACTCAATTGAAACACGCTGTTAGACTGACCTGGCACAATTAAATCTGACTGCAGGTGCAGTAAAGGGGTCAAAACAAAATTTCGCCGGCACAAGCCGGAATGTGGAATACGTAAATCTTCCTCATCAACGATTTCATCGTTCCAGATCAAAATATCTATATCAACAGGTCGCGGCGACCATTTTTCGCCAGGTGCTCTACCCAATTGCCTTTCAATCTCCTTGGCAATGCCCAGCCCCTCACGGGGAGTCCAGGATGCATGCCCGCTCACGACACAATTCAAATAAGGCTTATTCCACTCCGGCCTGGCATTATCCGATAACATTGCCGGTGTTTCGATGACCGGGGAAACGCCTGAGACAATAAAACCCCGAGTAATCAGTCGGGCAATTGCGCCCTCCAGACTGGATTTTCGATCTCCGAGATTAGAGCCCAGTCCAAGATAGATCATAAAGCGGCCTGCCTAATCAAGAGATGCAATCAGGGCACTGACAAATTTTTCTCCCTGAGCCAATTGATCAAGGTCAATATATTCATCCGGCTTGTGTGCCTGTTCGATGCTGCCGGGGCCACAGACAATTGTTGAAATTCCGGCATTCTGAAAATGACCGCCTTCCGTGCCATAGCTGACTTTGCCTGGATGTGCCGTCGTATTCAGGAGTTCCGAGATCATTGGGATGAGGGTGTCGCTAACCGGCGTGTTCATCCCCGGAAAGTCTGCCAGTGTATGCCAGTCCACTCCGGTGTTCGAGTCTATGGCATGCATTTTTGGTTCCAGTTCATGTGAAGCATAGTCTTCGACTTCCTTGAATAACGGTAATGTCGGATGCTCCGGCAAATTGCGGATTTCGAAGTCAAACTGACAGTGAGCGGGAATAATATTATTTACCGTGCCACCCTTGATGACGCCGGAATGCAACGTAGTATAGGGAGGGTCAAACTCCGGATCGAACGGACCCTGTTGTTGAACACGCTGCTGAATATCGTCAATCCGGGAAATGATACGCGATGCCACGGTAACTGCATTCACCCCCTGATCGACCAACGAAGAATGGGCCGATCTACCGCGCACACAACAACGCTTGAATAACATGCCCTTATGGGCACGAATCACCCCCATGCTGGTGGGCTCTCCTATGATGCAGGCTTTAGGAAGAACGGGTTTCTTCTTTAGTTCGTCCAGCAATCCGGTTACACCCAAGCATCCCACTTCTTCATCGTAGGAAAAAGCAAAATGAATCGGCGTTGCGAGATTTGCGTTGAGGATTTCGTCAATTCGGGTCAGACATATTGCGATGAAGCCTTTCATATCGCATACCCCTCTTCCGTACATTCGCTGATTCCTGACTTCTGTAACGAATGGGTCACTAGACCAGTCCTGACCATCCACGGGAACAACATCAGTATGGCCGGATAAAACGATGCCGGGGCCATCGCCTCCACCAATCGTTGCAAAAAGATTAGCCTTCTTACCTTCCTGATCGAAAGTGAGCTCAGGGCTTATGCCGTGGGGTTCCAGCAATGACGAAATAAATTCGATTATCTCGAGGTTAGAATGACGACTGGTGGTATCAAAAGCGATCAGCTTCGATAACAGGGCTGAGGTTGACTGTTCAGGTTTCATGGGTCAAATTACGGAGTGTTTGTTAACTGCGGATTACAACGGACCGCCATAGGATCAAAAAATGAATGTTACCGAATTATATACTTATCCGGTTAAATCACTGGCAGGAATCTCTCTGGATAAAGCGCAGTTATCCTTAACCGGATTTCAGCACGACCGTCAACATATGGTTGTTCAGCCCGACGGAATGTTCATGACCCAACGTACCCATCCCCAGATGGCGCTTGTAGAGACCGGGTTTTCGGGTGACCGTCTTGTGCTTTCCTCATTCGGCATGGACAAAATTATCGTTAACAGCCCTGATTTGGACTCGGCGCCGAGAGTAAAGACGAATATATGGGGTGATGTCGTAAACGGTATCGCTCACAATAAGGAAACCAGCCAATGGTTAAGTGATGCCATTGGCGAGGATTGCATGTTGCTTTCATTTCCCCAACAGGAAAAGCGTCAATGTGATCTTGAGTTTGCATCTGCGGGCGATAACACTATGTTTGCCGATGCTTATCCCTTGTTAGTAATATCCCAGGCCTCGCTGGACGATTTGAATTCAAAACTGGCGATCCCCGTGGGCATGAATCGATTCCGCCCGAATATGGTGGTGAGCGGCTGCAAGCCATTCGATGAAGACAACTGGAAATCAATCAAAGCCAACAACATCCGTCTTCGTGGCATCCAGTCCTGCTCACGTTGCTCTGTGCCCACCGTGGACCCAACAACCGGTATGCTGACAGGGCCAGAACCTATCCATACGCTGTCCAGCTATCGGAAGTGGGATGATGGTGAGGTTTATTTTGGAATGAATATGGCGCCCGATTCTATCGGCACGATTCGTGTCGGAGATGTTGTTTCTGTCGTTAATTAACGAACGTAATTAAAACTCAGCGGAACGGAAGGAGATTCTCAGGCTGCGCGCAGAAGGACAGCGGGAAAGACCCTTCGATAATCGCCAACGAAACTGATAAAATTCGACGGATACCACAATTACCAGCGCCCTCGCTAAATTCATCCCCTAAAATCTAATTATGACCGTCGAACACAATCTAGATGAATATGTCATCGATGACGAACCTTTTTACGCCCCGCAAAACAACGAAATAGAAATTTTTGAAGCTTCTTATGCCAACGGCATACCCGTCCTGTTAAAAGGGCCGACTGGTTGTGGAAAAACACGTTTCATGGAGCACATGGCCTGGAAACTAAAGCGCCCATTGATCACCGTTTCCTGCCATGATGACCTGACCGCAGCGGACCTTGTCGGTCGATTTTTAATTGTAGGTGGTGAAACCCGCTGGTCAGATGGGCCCCTGACCCGAGCGGTTCGTGGCGGCGGCATCTGCTATCTCGATGAGATCGTGGAAGCCCGAAAAGACACCACGGTAGTGATTCACCCACTCGCAGACGATCGCCGAGCGTTGCCCATCGAGAAAACTGGCGAACTTTTGACTGCATCCGCGGAGTTTTGTCTGGCGATTTCCTACAATCCCGGCTACCAGAGTGTTTTAAAAGACCTCAAACAGAGCACACGCCAGCGATTTGTTTCCATTGAATTTGATTACCCGCCTGCTGACCAGGAAGCCCGGATAATAATGAAAGAATCCGGACTTGATCATGAAATGGCTGAGCGACTGGTAAAATACGCCGGCATGACTCGCAATCTGAAAGGCAGCGGTCTGGAAGAAGGTGCCAGCACCCGGTTACTGGTTCATGCCGGCAAACTGATGAGCAGCGGCATCGATCCCCGAACCGCCTGTCGAGGCGCAATTTCTGAAACGCTAACCGATGACCCGGAAATGCTTAAGGCCATTAATGAGTTGAACGCTTCGCTGTTTTAAAATCCACCAATCTGCAATTTTTGCATACCCTCCAGAGAATCCCCATTATGTCGCCAAACGACCAGAAAAGAACCGCCGCAGAAGCTGCTATCGAATATGTCCAGTCCGGAGATATTGTCGGAGTCGGAACCGGTTCTACAGCGAATTATTTCATTGATGCACTCAAAGAGATAAAGGGGAAAATAGACGGCACCATAGCCAGCTCCGAAGCAACCGCAGATCGCCTGAAATCTCACGGAATACCGGTAATGAATCTGTCTGAAGTCGGTGGATTACCGATTTATGTCGACGGTGCAGACGAAGCTACCCATAACCTGCATTTAATCAAAGGCGGGGGTGGCGCATTAACACGGGAAAAAATAGTTGCCCACGCATCAGAAAAATTTATTTGCATAGCGGATCAGAGCAAACTGGTAGACCGGCTCGGGGCATTTCCATTGCCTGTCGAAGTGATTCCCATGGCTCAAAGCATGATTGCCAGAGAAATGGTAAAGCTAGGCGGCCAACCCGAGCTGCGCACCGGCTTCACCACTGATAACGGTAATATCATTCTCGACGTTTATAATCTGGACATTCAGAATCCGGTTGAACTGGAACGTCAGATTAATCAGTTACCCGGCGTGGTAACCGTCGGCCTCTTCGCCATTCGTGGCGCAGACGTTCTGCTCCTGGGCACCCAGGACGGTGTTAAAAAATACTAGGTTAGTCGACGCTTTAGACGATGCGGCTTTTGAGTATCACGTTCAAACCGACCTTAAAAGACGGTTTGAATTACGCAGCACTGATCTTAGGCTTAATCTTGTTAACAGGTTGCGACGACCCCCCCACCTCTGAAGCTATGTTCCGGCAAACGCTGAAACAAATGGAACAGGCAATAGAACAACGTGACGTTGATGATTTTATGGGTTACATCAGCGAGTCCTATAGCGACAGCCGATCCAGAAATCGTGATGATATACGCCGAATTGCACTGTTGCACGTCTTGCGAAACAAAAACCTGCACCTGTTTCAACAGGTTACTCGTTTGGATTTTGTGGAAGACGAGTCTGCACGCGTAGTTGTCCTGGTGGCGCTGGCGGGACGCCCCATCGATTCCGTTGAATCATTGTCGAGTATAAAAGCGGAATTAATGGAATTCCGGGTAAGTTTTGTTTTCGACCAAAAGTGGACTGCGGTCTCTGCCGACTGGAGCCACGGGAGCATGGATGGTTTTCTACAATAGAAACCCCATATAATCAACACTTACAGAACATTAACAGTGATTGATACTCACAGATAGTATGATTCATGCAATGAAAAAGACACGCAAAAAAACGGGGCCAGGAGTACTAAAACAACTCAAAACATTAATGTTTTGGGGGGTTCTGAGTGCCCCTATGTTTCCAGTGTCCCAGATAAGCGTTGCGCAGACTAGCGAATTACCAGAACTCGGTGATAGCGCTACCCTCTTTCTGTCTCCAGTCCAGGAGGCTGCCATTGGTAAAGTTTTCTATCGAAGTCTGGTCGCTGATCCACTATATGTTTCGGATTACGAACTGCGTGACTACATGCAAAACCTCGGTTGGGATGTAGGACAATATGCGGACTTACGCGGGATCCCGCTGACCTTCAGCCTGGTCAAAGACAATAACCTGAACGCTTTTGCGGTGCCCGGTGGTTACATCACTTTTAATACGGGCCTTTTAATGGCAACCGATTCAGAAAGTGAACTCGCTTCGGTAGTAGGACACGAAATCGCGCATATTACCCAGCGCCATCTGCCCCGGCTGCTGGCCAAAGCGGACGAGCAAAAAATACCTGCGCTGGCTGCCATTATAGGTTCAATTCTGATTGGTGGTCAGGCCGGTATTGCCGGCATCACCGCAACCAATGCGGCACTGCTTTCCAATCAGCTGAGTTATTCTCGAGCGTTTGAACAGGAGGCGGATGCGATTGGAATACGACTATTGGCGGAAGCACAATACGACCCTCGCTCCATGGCCGAATTTTTCGGAAAACTGGAGCGCTTTACCCGCCATGACAACACCGAAATTCCGGCATTTTTAAAAACACACCCGCTGTCATATACCCGGGTCGCGGAATCAGAATCCCGGGCCAGCGAATATCCACCCCAACCTCGTGCCGACAGCTTCGAGTATTTTCTCGCACGCGCGCGAATTCGTGCCCTCTTTGTAGAAAGACAGGATGACCCATTACTTTTTTTTGATGACCAAATCAAATCCGAGCAGGAACTGGAACGACAGAGTGCCCGCTACGGGATCGCGGCGGCCTATCTTAAGAATCGTGACTACAACAATGCCGACCTCGCACTTGATCCTCTGGTAATAACCTATCCGGAACACCCCTGGATTCAGACCTTGGATGCCCAGATACAACAGAAGCAGGGGAAAATAGATGAGGCTATTGCAAAATTTGATGAGCTGTCAAAACTGCATCCGCAAAAATTGTTCATCTCCTACTATCAGGCTAAAGCTTACCTTGCGAACGATCAAACGGATCTGGCAATTAAAACGCTTCGCTATCAGATTCGTCGAAATTCTGAGGATCACGTGCTCTACTCACTGCTGTCCGAAGCCTATGCCGAGACCCAGGCCTATGCGGAAGCACATCAGGCTAAAGCCGAGTATTACGCTCTGCTGGGCAACTATCGAAAAGCCATCGCAGTCCTCAAGCTGGCATTGAAAGAAACCGATGAAGAGGGCTATCTCGGACAAAGTATAAAAGCGAGGATTCCTGAGCTTGAAGAACAGGATCGGTTCCTCAAAGCCTCGTCTAAAATCTAGCGGCTAAAATCTAACGGCTAAAATAACTTAGAGCCAATTCTGGATATTAACCGAGCCAGCCAAAACAAGTGTCGATTGTGAATAAAACGCGGTTGACGACCGGTTACTTTTTGACTAAAACCATATCTCCTCTCTCCGAGTAATCAACTTTTGTTTCAGGGTCAATCTATTTGCAGCATGCGCTCTGCTTACATCTTCAGAAGACTGAAGCTGATTGGTATTGCATTTTTATGTAGCCTGATATTGGCACCCCCCATTCAGGCAGCTTCACTTCCTGATCAAAAACAATGCCGCGGCTTGTGGGATCAGGGTGTTGCTGTGAAACCAGAAATCGAAGGATGGTGTCTTTTCATAGACCAAAAAAAAGGCAATTGCCTTGCCTGTCACCACGTTGAAACGCCCGGATGGCCCGCTACGTTGGCCCCTGCCGGAAATGCCGGACCCATTCTCACTGACCTGACAAAAACCTATCCCGACCGGGATCAGCTGCGAAACATTATTTATGATGCGTCGGCGCAGTTCCCAAATTCGTTTATGCCACTATATGGTAAACACCTTATTCTTGACCAAAATGAGATAAATCTAATCGTCAAGTTTCTGCTGACATTGTAGTTTTTTATGATCCACAAATACAACGTAGCATCACAATGAAACGAAGAAGTCTTCTGACCACCGCAATAAAAACACTACTACCGGCTGTCTCACTGGCGGGACTCTCAACACTGCGCCCCCGGCAAGCCGCCGCCAGTTATCCCGTAGCGGCTTTTCGAAACAAAAAAGTGGATGCCATTCTTGAAGACTTATTCGAGACCGCACAATCAGGGGAAGACGGCGCAATACTAATCCAGATGCCCCTCGACGCGGAATCCGCTCAGCGTATTCCGTTCAGAATTACCGCCCGTTATGCTGAAAAAGTTGCGATTCTTGCGGAAGGAAATCAACACCCTCTTATACTCGTTGCGGACACCCGTCAGTATCCTCAGGGCGTGTTTTTTGGAACGGTCGACCTCGAACAATCCTGCAACATTACCTGCTATGCCTTTAGGCAGGGTTTTTTGTATAGGAAGTCCAGATGGGTCAGTCTCCCGGTGCCGGGGTTTTAAGCAATGGATAGTGACACTCTGATTCGGATTGTTGAGCAAGACGGCGGCTTTGATATTGTGTGCTCCATAAACCATTCCAAATACAAAGAACTGCACAATCAACCCGGATATATTACCCGAATCCGTTTTGATGTAAATGAAAGCAC
>JAIBDK010000358.1 GCA_024679435.1 Gammaproteobacteria bacterium
GACAACCATTGTCAGATTCCACTAAATCTTAAAATTAGCAATATCAGATCAAGCCTGGAATTAACACCTAAGGTGGTTTGCCCTAAAATAGTCAACCGAGATTCTACAGCGGCTTTACTGTAATATCTTCATCAAGCAGGGCTTTCATTCCCCCATCAACAAATGAAACTTCCTCAAAACCCATGCGAGTAAGCACATTCGCCGCCGAGGCCCCCCTGTAACTTGGCGCCCCTCCGCAAGTAGTTAATATTCTTCTGGAACGATCTTGGAGTTCTTGCGACCGGTATTCGCTTTCCAGGTCGGCCATCCATGCCACTGAACGGCCCGGAGCCATAATTGCCCGGTTACTGAGCCCAGTCGCTTCTACCTCTGATTCATCACGAACATCTACCAACAGTGCATTTCGGTCATTTTCCAAAATAGCCAGAGCTTCTGGTGCCGAAACAGCGTGTGCCTGGGAAATTGCTCTCTCTTCCATCTGCGCATAAGTTTCTACCACTATTACCTCCTGAATATTTTGATGACTAAATGAGTATGTTTTCAACAAATCCAAATGTCAACCTATGACCGTTATGAGTACGTTTCTGTCTGCCAATATATAAAAGCGGGCTCAAAATTGCCCTGAAAATCAGTTGACTAAACTCCAATCTGCTTCAGATTTGTCCGAATCAGACTGAAGCAAGTTTTTAACCCGGCTTAGACAAATATGTTCATTTGCGTTCAAGGTGCATCTAATTTCGACATATATTTTTGTTGTAGCTTGCCCTTTTACGTTAGCCTTGAGTTAATCAAGCATAATACCCAAGATTGATGAAGCAGTGGTGTGAGAGGCAGATTATGTTAAATTTGTATTGAGCCAAAATCAAATTTTAAGTCCTGGCTAAAAAAAGTTATGCAAAGCGATAAAAAGAACTCAAAAACTAAGTTTGCCAAACTTATCATCGCTCCGTTAATCAGTCTCGCATTAATTTTATTCGGTGATTTGGCACCCGAAAATCCGAAAGTCACCTACACGCTGGCCATAGCCGTATTAATGGCAATTTGGTGGGTCACCGAGGCCATTCCGCTTGCTGTAACAGCATTGCTCCCTGTTGTTCTGTTTCCCCTGTTTGGCATTGTTGACGGTAAGACAATCTCAGCCATGTATTTCAATCACCTGATTTTTCTTTTTATTGGTGGTTTTTTGATGGCTTTAGCGATGGAGCGCTGGAATCTGCACAAACGTATTGCAATCAAGATTCTCGTATTGTTTGGCATCAGCCCCGGAAGAATTCTTATGGGCTTTATGTTTGCCTCTGCGTTCCTGTCAATGTGGATGTCGAATACGGCAACAACCATGATGATGATCCCAATAGCCATTTCGATTATTTACAAGCTCGAAGAGATTCTCGGAAAAGCACGAATGGGCAGCTACTCCATCGGTTTGTTGCTGGGCATTGCCTATTCAGCATCTATTGGCGGCATCGCTACTCTGGTCGGTACGCCGCCCAATCTATCGTTTGCGCGAATAGTAAACATTATGTTCCCATCAATGCCGGAGATATCATTTGCTAACTGGCTTGTGTTTGCCATTTGGATCAGTGTGCTGGTTTTTTTTGCAGCATGGCTTCTGCTGTTCCTGATGTATAAACCAGCGCAAGCCTGGGGCAGCCTTAACAGAGAGGATTTCAAGCAGGAATACCAACAACTGGGAAAAGCACAGCCGGAAGAAAAAAGCGTATTTGTCTTGTTTGTCCTGATGGCGCTGTTATGGGTATTCAGGACCGGATTTCACACCGACTCGGTCGATATTCCTGGTTGGTCGCAACTTTTTAGTAATCCGGCTTACATAAATGACGGAACGGTAGCAATTTTCATCGCGATCATGCTGTTCATCATTCCTTCAAAAACAAGAAAAGGGGAAAGAATAATGAACTGGGAGACAGCCAACCGTCTTCCCTGGCACATTATTTTGCTGTTTGGTGGTGGCTTTGCTCTCGCCAAAGGATTTGTGGATTCAGGCTCGTCCGTCTGGTTTGGTGAGCAACTATCCGGATTGGCGGACACTCACCCCATGGTTCTAATGTCCATAATTGTGGTCATGATGTCGCTACTGACCGAACTGACATCCAATACAGCGACCACCGAAATTATTCTCCCCGTCCTGGCGGGCATAGCCATCAGCATTCAGATTAATCCCTTGCTGCTCATGATACCGGCAACACTGGCCGCCTCACTTGCATTCATGCTACCGGTGGCTACGCCACCCAATGCGATTGTATTCGGAACGGGCCACATGCGGGTCAAGGACATGGTCAGAACCGGATTCCTGCTCAATCTGGTGGGAATTTTTGTCACCGTTTTGGTAACCTGGTTTTGGGGAACTTATGTTTTTGATATCGATGCAGAAAGTTTCCCCGAGTGGGCACAATCAGTGGTCGAGACCGTTAATTAGCTGGCAATGTAATGTCGGGGTAGCGGATGACTCCAGACCAACTGCTGTCTGGACCGCGATCATAGGGGCCTAACAAACTGACGAATTTTCACCCCATTCAACTAATCTTAAACACAACTGCGCGCCCTCCTGGAAGAACGCCTCATCCCTGGCATACAGGCTACAGACATCCAAACTAAAAGCCGTAACAACCCACTATATAGATACCTCTTTAGCATCTCTCACTTTAAGGTCAATTGTATTTCTACTCTGCAACAAGTGATTTCCCGATCAATTATCGCTCGACACCTGCATTTCATTCACAAAACTAAATGTTTATACTTCGAAAATAATTGCGCACCAGTTACACGGCTGTGCGTTTGAAACTGAGTCGTCAATGAGGGAATCAGGGAACTCCGGTTGTTATCAACTCTCAGGGAACGGCAGGGACTGTTAATGCCAATAGTTTGAGAGAACATTCGTAAAGAGCGCAAAATAATGACAAAGAGGGATAATACAATCGAAGCCGATAAACAGGAAAATTTGAATCCGGTTTACATTAGTGAGCAACAGTTCAACCGGGCAGCGCACTATATCAAAGGATTAAAACGCGGCCTGGTCGATTTTCTCAAGCAACCGAAAAGAGCCATAACCGTCAATTTTCCGATTGAGCTTGATGACGGTTCGATCCAGTCAATCAAGGGTTTCCGCGTAACTCATAACCGCGTATTTGGGCCCAGTAAAGGTGGCATTCGTTATCACCCAGATTTGACTATTGAAGAGGTCATATCCCTGGCCAAATTGATGACCTGGAA
>JAIBDK010000174.1 GCA_024679435.1 Gammaproteobacteria bacterium
GCCGACCTCACCAGCTATACCTATGCTCAGGTAGGAGCTACCTTTATGACCGGTGGGATGGGTCCTCAAAGAAGATATTTTAGCGACAGTGTCATCGAAATAACCTTGTACAACGGTGAGGATATTATCCTCGTGCAGGGTGCTGATTTACTTGGCTATGCAGGCACTTACGGCTGGAGTGGCCTGATTACAGCGGTAAAGTGTCGATTTCACCGGTTGCCCCGAAATGAAATTGCCTTTGCTCTTCCGGTCAACAACTCTCCAACCGGACTGGCATCACTGCTGGAACATTTCGCACCATATTGTTTTTTAAAAACCAGTGATGAGCTTCTCACCACAACGTCAGGTTCGACCAACATCGTTCTTGGTCTGGAGCATATTACCATCTCATCCATGCAGCCATTTTTAGAAAGCTCTGCTGATCAGCGCGCCCTCACTCGGGCACAAAATCTGTTGGAAAACTGTAAACGTTCAAATGCAGATGGACTGATATTCGTAAACGGTTACAGCAATCTGGATGCCGATGAATTTCTAATGGGCATTATCGATAACAACGATGATGACACCCTGACAATTTGCGGAATAGATTTGGAAAACACGGAAGTATTTAAAGATGCTGACGAAATGCGTCAGCTCCGAGAGGCCGTTCCCTATGCGGCCAGAACTCAGGAACCTTCCGGCAAGTTCGTTTACAAGAATCATTGCGATGCGAATATTCGCCTAAACCCCAATATGGTGACTCACGATATGGAAACACTGTGGAGAATCAACATGTCCTATGTAAGCAAAGTAAATGATCATCTCTCTTCAACTGAAAACCTCCTGGGTTCGATACTTATATACGGGCACATGAACCCATACGGAGTTGATCCCCATAATCGAGTTACTTTCGCAACAAACGATCAGAGCATATTTGAGACCGCAAAATACCAAATCGGAAAACTTCGCGACGACTACTATCGGCAATTGAACGCATTTTGTCAGGAAGCTGGAAGTGAATTTATCGGTGGTGAGAAAGGCGCTGATTCCGAGCATAAAATGTATGCGGCGTTTAACGGTGTCGGGGCTGCACCACAATTAATGCGGGATAAATTTGGACTTCAGGCTCGAAAAATCCAGAACGCTTCAACAAAGTTCAGCTGGCGGGCTTTCAGCCCTTATCTCCGGAACTGAATCGTTCCCATACGCTCAAACATCAGTGACTGGCTCTACATATCAGTCGCATCTGGATCATTGACAAGACTATTCCCTGGACAGGAAAGGGCTAGGCAACTTCGACAAGCTTGATTTATTCAGAGCCGGGCTGTACCAGCCCGGGTTTATATTTTTTATAGAACAAAATACTGCATTAACGTCTTGCTATACCCAGTCTCTCCGCAGCCTGGGCCGGGGTCGCAGGTTCCCGTCCGGTTTCACGAATAATTCGAACAGCGCGTTCCACTAGCGCTGCATTGGTGGCAAATTCTCCTCGGGAATAATACAAATTATCCTCCAGTCCAACCCGGCAATTGCCACCCTGGGCGGTTGCCTGAGCGACAATGTCAAATTCAGAGCGCGATATTCCGAAGGCACTCCAGTTTGCATCCTGAGGCAATAACCCCCTCATTACAGAAAGAATCTCCGGAGTCGCTGGGGCGGCATGGGGAATGCCAAGGCATATCTGAAACATTGGAGGAGCATCTATCAACCCTTCTTCAATAAGCTTCCGGGCGAACATCACATGGCCCGGTTCGAACACCTCCATTTCCGGTTTGACGCCCAACTCCTGAATTCGTCTTGCCATAATTCGCAAATGCTCGGGGGTATTTACAAAGATGACTTCACCAAAGTTAAACGTCCCAACATCCAGAGTACAAATGTCGGGTTTTAACTCTTCAATATGACCAAGTCGCTCGAGCGGCTGAATCAGCGTAGTACCCTCTCCCCCTATTCCAGCATCTGCCGAACCCGGCACAAATCTCGCACCTTCACTGGTTGTGAGGTTTATCAAGACATCACTTCCCGAATCGCGAATCCGGTCAAACACTTCTCGATAAAGCGCAGGATCGCCCGACCTAACCCCTGTTTCGGGATCTCTGACATGAATATGCGCAATAGCCGCACCCGCTTTACCTGCGTTGATACAATCATTTGCGATATGTTCCGGTGTTATTGGGTAATCAGGATGTTTATCCTGATTGTTATGTCCACCGGTAACGGCACAAGTTAGAATCACTTCGTTTGTCATCTCGTTTTGCCTGAATATTAATTTGGGGTGTGCGAATATGCTGGATCAGCATGCGATACGAATATGATACTGCAAAATCCAATCCAACGTCTGAAAAGAGGAAACACTTATGGTTTTTTTTTGACTCTTTGTCATATACTTGGACAAGTCCACGAGCTTAGCTCGAACCAGTTTATTTTTATTCAGGAAACCACTCATGAAACTTTACGGCAGTTACACCTCTCCTTTCGTTCGTCATTGTCGCGTTGCGCTAATTCAGGGTGGGCATGAGTTCGAATTTATCGAAACAGATTACGACATGAGTGCAAAAATGTCGCCAACACATAAAGTTCCGTTTTTTAAAGATGGCGATACAATGCTGTCAGATTCAAGCTCCATTGTGAGGTATATAAGAGAAAAATCTGGACAACCATTTTTGTCCGAGCTGGATGACTTTGAATTGTTTGTCATGGCCAACACTATTCTGGATACTACCATTAACCTTTTTCTCCTTGAAAACAGTGGGGCCGATGCAAGCCAGATTCCCTATCTCGGTCGACAGAATAGTAGAATTGAATCCGGCCTCACAGAACTCAATAAGCGTATTGACTCAAGCAAGGGTCTTTCCGTAGACAGCAACTTGCGAATTGCCTGTTTTATTGACTGGGCAATCTTTCGAAATCGGGTGGACTTTACCCCTCACAGCAATCTGCTTGCCTTACTGCATTTAGCCAACCAGTCCGAAGTATTTGTTAGCACCGCACCGCCACAGTAAATCCATCCTGCTGGTTTAACGCGTTGTCTACTGGCATTGACGGGTCGAAGCGGATCCAGTTATCGACCCCTTAGCCACTTATCTGATTGCCGCCAAAGCAATATACAGGCCCATACCCATCAATGAAAAATAAAACGTCTGATTAAAGATCGTTTCAGATAACTGACTTCGAATTTTCTTCCCGACAATCATCCCCAGTATAGCCGGAACCACTGAATACACAGAAATAAGCCCCAACTGCATTGAAAATAGCTCGTTCTTTTTTAAAGACAGTGCCAGCGCTACGGTTGATAGACTGAACAATATTCCCATAGCCTGAATCAACTGTTCCTGAGTCAATCCCACTGCTTTCAGATACATGACCCCCGGCACCACAAAAGATCCTGTCAGCCCGGTAAAAATCCCATTTATTCCGCCAAGCAACGGTCCTAGCCATTTCTGTTGACTATGATTTAAATGGAAGCTAAAACCTGTTAATCCTGATAAAGCGTATCCACTAATCAGAATTCCAAGCAGCAAAGACAAGAAAGAGATATCAAATTGGGCAAACCCAATCGCTCCCACACTCACCAAAACGGTTGCACATAGAAGAAAAGGCCATAGGCGAGCCATGAGAATTTTAAAATGCCCCCCTACCACTCCCTGCCATAGATTAGTCACCAAAGACGGCACCACCAGCAAGGTCATAGCAGTGGGTAGATCAATCGCGACCGTAATAATCGTAAGACTAACCGTGGGCAAACCCAGACCTGTAACACCTTTTACCATGCCGGCGAGGAAAAACGTTCCAACAGCAATAAGCAGAATCGCGTTATCTTCCATAAAGCAACGCCGGCATATATGTCAAGGTTCGAACCAAAAATATGCTGTGTGATCCAACAGGCACTATCGTTGGAAACTTTTCAATTAATCAGCTGGTGAGGGACACGTTAATCTGAGGACCAGGCGATCGGAAAGGATTCATGTACCATGGCATCTCCAGGATTCAACTGAACCTCTTCAAAAGGTGGTGACGGTTTCCACGGTCTTACTGCAAAGCGTGCATCATCACCCAGCCAGCGGGTTGAAAATCCCCGGCGCCGCGATTTAAGGCCGACAGTTGACGGGGCGCCGTGAATAGTTCGCATATGAAAAACGATACAGTCTCCCAGTTCCAGCTCCCATGAAAGAATGTTCAGCTGATCTCGCTGGGCATCAATATCCGGGATCGTTTGAAAACCCACATGATTATCAGCATAGTTCTGATGGTTTACAAATAGTCGCGGGTAATAAAGCATCCCTGAGTTATGCGATCCTGCGACGAATTCCGGGCAGGCTACCCGGGGCACCGGGTCCAGAGGCAACCAGATTGAACACAGCTGATCACCATCCACCCCATAATAAGGTAAGTCATGATGCCACGGCGTAATCTCGGCAGTGCCAGGTTCCTTAACCAGCACGTGATCATGATAAATCTGTGCATTTTTAGAACGAGTGAGCCTTGCTGCAATTTCACCCGCCGGAGAATGCATAACAAAATCTCGATATTCGGGAATTCTTTGCCAGTTGCAGTAATCATCGTAAAAACCTCCAGGTTTACCCTCTTCCGTATACTGAGAACTGGAGGGACCGGGCTCGCGAAAATTATGCTCTACGCCTTTAGATAGTTTATCGAGCCACTTGCGATCAAACACCTGACGCAAACATATGGCACCATCTTGTGAAAATTGATTAATCTGATCTTCACTTAGTAAATCAGCATTCATGACGCCTCCTTCAATTCATCATTCGGGTTCTCTCTTCCCCAGAAAAGTTTTCTCACAGAATCACTGTTCTGCTTTCCCGCCTCTTCTGCAAAACATAATACAGGCACCAGACGCGGTCTACTTCCTTTAATACGCGTAACCCGGTGCAGTGTCTGCCTGCCCCCGAAGATCAGTAATGTTCCGGGGGTAAACGGTAACGTAACAACACCTTCCCGCTGGCCATCCAGCACATTGCCAATAATTTTCTTTTCATCCTTGAGACCTCTGATCTGAGGCACATACTCAAACTCTCCGCCCTGTTCTGGCGCCTGCAACATTAGGGTCACAGTAAATTCAGATTCATCAAAATGCCAACCGTGCACCCCACCATCTACAAACACATTTACCGAACACGCACCAAAGGGATCTGCAAAACGATGAAAGGACTCTTTACCCAGCACGTAGCCGATGAAATCTTTGAGCGGATCCCACTGATACAGTGTGTTTAATGCGGTATCTGACGGAATTTTGTCATAAGGCACCGAACCGACAAAGGTTTTTTCCTGACGTCTTGAAACCTCGTCATTATCTGCATCGGCATCATCTGTGAGATAAGCGTTATGCGTGTTATCACAGAAATAGGCATCGCCGATGTATCCCTCTGACTCCCTCCTTAGAACATCCAGCGCCTTTTCCACCACAAAGCCCGGCAGCATGCACAATCCGGTTTCCTGATAGCGTCGTTTACACTCTTCTGCAAATTCAAACCCTCTACCAGAATCAATCTGATCGACCGGAAATTTCTCGATATCTACTATGTCTGAAATTCTCATTATTTTTATCCGCAGGTTACTATGCTGGAAATGTATCACAGGTTAAATACCGC
>JAIBDK010000020.1 GCA_024679435.1 Gammaproteobacteria bacterium
ACAGGGTGATGCGCAATCGGATAGAGAAGGTAATCAAAACATTCCTGATTTCCTGCTCATGTCTGGCAATTTTTGTAACCGTAGGTATCGTGCTTTCAGTTCTGTTTGAGTCTATCCGGTTTTTCAGAATTATCCCGATCACCGACTTTCTGTTCGGCCTTGAATGGTCTCCTCAAACCGCGATCCGCGAAGATCAGGTCGGTTCATCAGGTGCATTCGGAGCCGTACCGTTATTCACCGGCACATTTCTGATAACCGGTATCGCCGTGATCGTTGCTGTTCCACTGGGGTTGATGTCTGCTATCTACCTTTCGGAATACGCCACTCCTCGTGTCAGAACCATCGGCAAGCCTTTACTGGAAATTCTCGCCGGAATACCTACCGTCGTTTACGGATTCTTTGCGGCGTTGACCGTTGCCCCTCTGATTCGAGAGTATGCCCAGGTATTTGGGATGGACGTGTCCAGTGAAAGCGCTCTGGCGGCAGGCATGGTGATGGGAATTATGATACTGCCTTTTGTTTCCTCACTCTCCGATGATGTAATCAACTCTGTACCACAATCCCTTCGGGACGGATCATACGGACTTGGTGCAACCCGATCGGAAACGATTAAAAAGGTCATCATTCCGGCGGCACTTCCCGGCATCGTTGGAAGTATTCTGCTCGCTGTATCCCGAGCCATTGGTGAAACCATGATTGTAGTTATGGCCGCCGGACTGGCTGCAAATCTGACTGCTAATCCTTTTGAATCTGTTACTACGGTTACAGTTCAAATTGTGACTTTACTGGTTGGAGATCAGGAGTTCGACAGTCCAAAGACATTGGCTGCCTTCGCTTTGGGTTTAACACTTTTTGTTGTCACTCTAATACTAAACGTCATAGCGCTGCGCGTCGTGAAAAAATACAGGGAGCAATACGATTGAACACCCTTGAAACAATAAACGCAGGAATCGAGAAACGATACAAACGAGAAAAGCGGTTCAGGCTCTACGGGCAGATCTCAATTGCAACAGGGATACTGTTTCTGTTTTTCCTGCTGGGAACTACCGTATTAAACGGCATCTCCGCGTTTCAGCAAACCTACATTGCTCTGGAAATCGTTCTTGATACCGATCAGTTCGACACCGATGAAGATGGCGATATCAGGCCTGAGTCACTGGCAACCGCAAACTACAACGGCATAATCCGGGAATCACTTAAAGCGCGCTTCCCGGATGTAAAGAAAAGAAAGGATAAAAAAGCACTATACTCCATACTCAGCAGCGGCGCGGTATACGATTTCCGGGATACAGTGGTCAAAAATCCGCAAATGATTGGAACCACACAAACGATCTGGTTGCTCGCTGACGACGAAGTGGATATGTATGTTAAAGGCAAAATCAGTGCTGATATACCGGAGAAGAACCGCAGAATTAAGGACAACACAATTGCCTGGGTCGAGCAGTTGAGAGCAGATAAGGACGTCGAAAAACGATTCAACAGCATATTTTTCAGCGCAGGTGATTCCAGAGAACCCGAGCAGTCCGGCATCAGGGGTGCGATTATGGGCTCGTTCTACACCATTGTTGTCGCCATGCTGCTGTCATTTCCAATCGGGGTTGCCGCCGCAATTTACCTGGAGGAATTTGCACCCAGAAATCGTCTGACTGGTCTTATCGAAGTTAATATAAACAATCTGGCTGCGGTGCCATCGATAATTTTCGGATTGCTGGGTCTTGCAATTTTTATCAATTACTTCGGTCTGCCCAGATCCATTCCGCTGGTTGGTGGAATGGTGCTGGCACTCATGACTTTACCGACAATCATTATTTCCAGTCGGGCAGCTTTGGCGGCTGTGCCCCCGAGCATAAGAGAAGCCGCGCTGGGTGTCGGAGCATCGCAGATTCAGACTGTATTACACCACACCATGCCTCTGGCTCTTCCCGGCATGCTGACAGGAACAATAATCGGATTGGCCCGCGCATTGGGAGAAACCGCACCGCTTCTGGTAATCGGTATGGTTGCCTTTATTGTGGATATTCCGGGCAGTCCTCTGGAGCCGTCAACGGCATTACCGGTGCAGGTTTATCTTTGGGCGGACAGCCCCGAAAGAGCCTTTGTGGAGCGAACTTCCGCGGCGATTATGGTACTTCTCATGTTTCTTGTAGCCATCAATGGATTAATAGTAATACTGAGAAATAAACTGGAAAGACGCTGGTAATATTTCAAATGTATTTGTAACAAAAGATGATTAAATAAATGAACACAGCCACAAGTTACGACAAGCAGATCATTGAAAATGATGACCCGATGGAAAACCCGGATTTTAAAACGGTCGGCACCACCACAGTCTCAGATCCGGCAATGACCTGCCGGGGGGTCAATGTCTTCTATGCCGACAAACAGGCTATTTTTGATGTGTCTATCGATGTGGGGAAAAATGAAGTTCTGTCAATGATCGGGCCATCCGGATGTGGAAAATCAACACTGTTACGCTGCCTCAACAGAATGAATGACACCATAGATATCTGCAAAGTAGAAGGAGAAATAAAACTGGAAGGCGAAAATATCTATGAGCAGAATCTTGACGTCGTTCTGTTACGTGCCCGGGTCGGCATGGTTTTTCAGAAACCCAATCCTTTCCCGAAATCGGTTTACGATAATGTAGCCTACGGTGTAAATCTACATGGTCTTGCCACAGATAAAGCCCACCTGGACGAACTTGTAGAAAAAAGTCTGACCAACGCCGGACTCTGGAACGAAGTAAAAGATCGTTTGCATCAACCCGGAACAGGATTATCCGGTGGCCAGCAACAACGCCTGTGCATTGCCAGAGCAATCGCAATCAGCCCGGAAATTATACTGATGGATGAGCCCTGCTCTGCACTGGACCCCATCGCCACCGCGAAAATTGAAGAACTTATTGACGAACTTAGCAAACAGTATTCTATCTGCATCGTTACTCACTCAATGCAGCAGGCAGCGAGAGTTTCTCAGAGAACCGCGTATTTCCATCTTGGAAAGCTGATTGAAGTCGGTCCAACTGACGATATCTTCACCAATCCTGTCCACAAACTCACAGAAGGTTATATAACCGGCCGATTCGGCTAGTTTGTGGACATACATTAAAGTCAATCTGAAAAATCAACACCACAAGGCATTACCATGACAACTCAGTCCGAAGGTCATATTTTTAAACGTTTCGACAAAGAAATGCAGCAATTACACGCACTTGTCCTGCAGATGGGTGAACTGGCCGCAGATCAGTTACAGCAATCGCTCAAAACCCTTGAAAATGAAGATCCGCAAACGGCGCAGCAAGTCATCGAAAACGATGCCCGCCTGAATGCACTTGATATACAGGCCGATGAAGAAATAACCACGATGATAGCCAAACGCCAGCCGATGGCAAAAGATCTGCGTGAAATTATTGCGGTCAGCAAAATAGTTGCCGAGCTCGAACGGTCTGGAGACGAAGCCCGAAAAATAGCAGGTCTGACAATTCGATTCTTTCAGCCTGAAGACAACCATCCCCCCGGAGAAGAAATTCTCAGAGATATATTTTCTTTGTCTGAATACGTTGCCGAAATGCTCATACTAAGTATGAAAGCCTTTGACACCCTGAACCTGTCCATTGCCGCAGAAGTTTTGATAAAAGGCCAGAAACTGGATGGCCAGTTGGACTCCTGCTTAAGACGACTAAGCACTTTTATCATGCAAGACTCACGAAACATCGGTCATTTCATTGACATTGTTCTGGGGATCCGAGCACTAGAAAGATTTGGTGGCCATGCAACCAATATCGCAGGGCACATTGTGTTCATCAAAAATGGAACCGATGTCCGACATGTCGGTGACAGCGCTATTTTGGCCAGTATTAAGGAAAATCAATCTTAATAATCCGGTTCTGTAACAGGTTTGGCAATCAATTGAAGTTTCAATGACTTTCAGACCTGGTAGCGACTGAACTCCACCGATAATGGCTGTTATCGACCAACACATCTGAACCCGCGTATCCCTTTGCCCGTAAGTATCCGGAAATCTTACTAAATTAACTATCAGCAGTCCTCTCGGTAGTTATCCGGTACAAATCTTGGGCTGCAAATCGCCAAAAAAATCAGATCGTTCTTGCCGGTATTTGTAATTCTCTGCCGACATCGGGCAGGAATAACGACACAATCTCCCGGCACTACATTCTGCGGATTAATATCACCAATCTCTGCCAGACCTGTACCTTCTATGATGACATAACGCTCAACGGTGCCCTCCAGAAAATGCCATTTCGTAGTGACTCCGGGTTCAACTCGTGCTCTGGCTATAGAAATTTTGTCATCTTGCTGTGAATTTGAAAGTTCAACGATATGACAGCCTTCAGAAATAAAAAACTCCGTAAGACTGTCAAAATGATGGATTTCTGGTTTCACTTATCAGTCATGTATCAATTACGCATTCGTTCTGCTTTTGGGTCGTACATAGCACTTAGACTTGCTCTGGCCGGTACTTTTCTGCCACCAACTTCGATTTCAAAGCTTCCAGAATTCACGTAATCTGCATCAACGCCTCCATCATGATACACATAACCTAATCCAACAGCTCCGCCCAGCGTATGGCCGTAGTTACCGGATGTCAGGTGTCCAATCAGCTCACCGTCACGAAGAATGGGCTCATGGTGATAAAGCACCTCTTCAGGATCCTGAAGCAGAAACTGCACCATACGTTTTTTCTTCCAGCTTCCGGTATCTTTTTGTTTCGCAATAGCATCGTGACCAATAAAAGGAATATCCTTGTTCAGATCACATACAAATGCCAGCCCACACTCCAATGGCGTATCTTCATCCGCTACATCATGACCGAAGTGAATAAATTTCTTTTCTATTCGGCCACTGTCCAATGAATGAAGACCGGCCATTTGAAGGCCATACTTTTCACCAGCTTGCCAAAGGGTATCAAAGCCATGTCTGGCCATATCAGATGGTAAATAGATTTCCCATCCAAGCTCACCTACAAACGAAACCCTTGCCGCGCGCCCCACAGCGCAACCCACTTCGATGGAGCGCGACATCCCAAACGGAAACGCCGCTGTACTCATATCAATACCAAGCGCATCTGTCAGCAATGATCGACTTTGCGGCCCCATCACACCTAATACCGCCCAGCTGTTCGTTACGTCTGTTACCGTACAGAATGCATCTCCAGGAGTGTTTCGCGCCAACCAGTCCAGGTCCTTATTAGTCACCGCCGCACCACTGACAATAAGAAATTTGTCTTCCTCGATTCGGGTAACGGTTAAATCAGCTTCAATGCCACCCCGCTCATTCAGCCAGTGGGTGTAAACCATTTTGCCAATCGGAACATCAATATTAGCAGAACAGATTCGCTGCAGAATCTTACAACTGTCCCGGCCCTGAACCAGATATTTGGAAAAACTGCTCTGATCGAACATCGCAACATTCTCGCGAAACGCCTTATGTTCCTGAGCCGAGTATTCAAACCAGTTCTGTTTACCAAAACTGTATTTATACTTCGGCTCAACACCCTCAGGTGCAAACCAGTTAGGCCGCTCCCATCCCGCGGCTTCTCCAAAACAGGCATTAAGGCCGACCAGTTTCTCATGAACGGGAGAATGCCGCACGTTGCGGGAAGTTTCCATCTGCTTGTAAGGCCAGTGATTGTCATACAACAGACCGAGCGTTTCCGTGACCCTGTTTTCAATATACTGCTGCGTTCCCTGAAACGAATACATGCGCCGAATATCATTACCCCAGAGGTCCAGAGGGGCATGCCCCAAATGCATCCATTCCGACAACGCCTTGCCGACGCCGCCAGAACTTTGAATACCGACTGAATTGAGACCCGCTGCCACAAAAAAGTTTCGCACTTCAGGCGCTTCACCGATATGAAACTGGTCGTCCGGGGTAAAACTCTCGGGTCCACAGAAAAATTTTCTCCACCCTACATTTTGCAGCATCGGCACCCGCTCCATGGCATGTTCCAGAACGGGCATCATCTGCTCATCAAAATGGCCATCTATTTCGTCAAAGCAAAAATCATCCGGAATACCGTTCTGCCCCCAGGGAACAGCGTTTGGCTCAAATTGACCAACCAGCAAACTACCTGCATCCTGCTTGTAGTAGGCGCATTTATCATGATCGCGCATGACCGGAAGATCGAGCGGCAAATCATCCAGTTTTTCGGTGACCGCATAGTAATGCTCAGCCGCATGCAACGGCACATTAACTCCGGCCATCCTGCCAACGTCACGGGCCCACATCCCTGCACAATTGACGACGTAATCTGCCTGAATATCGCCCTGTTCGGTGTTCACGCCGATGACTTTTCCATTTCCAACCATAACACCAGTAACTTTTACGCCTTCGAGACAGAGTGCGCCATAGTTTCTAGCCCCTTTTACAAAGCCTGCGGTCACATCCACCGGGCTGGCATATCCATCGTGCGCAACCCAGCTCCCGCCAAGTAGATCGCCCGTCTCAAGAAACGGATACAGCGCTTTAATTTCCGCAGGCGTCACCATATCTACCTGGGTAACTCCGAAGGCATTATTCATGGACGCAACCCGTTTAAGTTCTTCGAAACGTCCTTCACTGTGCGCGATAGTCAGCGAACCGACCTGCTTAAAGCCTGTAGATTGACCTGTTTCTTTTTCAATTTCAGCTAGCAGTGACATTGAGTACTCTGTCAGTCTCGCATGGCTTTCATTGGCCCGCATCGTGCCAATCAGGCCGGCGGCATGCCACGTCGTCCCGCAACTAAACTGTTTGCGTTCCAGCATGACCACATCACTCCAGCCAAGTTTTGCCAAATGATAGGCAACACTGGATCCGATTACGCCACCGCCAATAATAACGGCACTTGCTTTATCAGGAACTGCTACTGACATTTTATATAGTCTCTATCGAAGGGTTCAGAATTAAAGTTTTCTTATCGGAATATACTCTGCCTGATCTTTAGATCAATAGCTCCAAGATAGAATCTTTCAATACGGCTGACAAATTTATCCACTGTCAAAACCGAGTATTGCCACGCTGATAAATATTACAATCGAGGCAATAATTCTCCGCTTTCCAGAAGGCTCCTTAAAATAGAAGGCGCCAATAAGAGCGGCGATTATAATAGATGTTTCCCGCAATGCTGAGACCAATGGAATCGGTGCTCTGGTCATCGCCCAGACCACCATGGTGTAAGCTGCCAGTGACAGTAATGCGCCGGGAACAAGGATCTTCCATGATTTCCATGTATTCCAGACCGCAGCGGGACTTCGAACGATGGCGGTATAAATCATAATTAACATTCCGTCTATCACCGAAAGGGCCAGCATATAGCCCGGAACATTTCCGGACAATCTTCCCCCCACCCCGTCTGTAAGGGTATAACCCGCAATAAACATGGATGTGCATAAGGCAGAAATTAACGCAACCTTATTCTGAACAACCGTCTCCAGTTTGCGGGTTGCAAAAATCAGAATACCGGTCATCACGCCAATTAGAGATATCAGCTCGACGGTGCTCATGAACTCATTGAGAATGAACACCCCCCAAAGAGAAACCAGTATGGGTGCAGTTCCCCGGGCTACAGGATAAGCCTGAGAGAAGTCTCCGTGCTTATATGCCTCGCTCAGGGCAACATAATAGCCAAAATGAATCAATCCGGATACCAGCAGATACAGCCAGCTCGCTTTATCAGGAAACCCAATAAAAGGAAGCGCAATAACACCAATTACCAGAGAAACAAAGTTAAGTCCGGTAATTGAAAGCAAATGATCCTTGCCCGATTTAACCAGTGCATTCCAGGTTGCGTGAAATAACGCAGCACCCAAAACCATCAGCGCAATACCAGTTTCCATCAATTAGAATCCGGCGTCAGTGGTTGACACCTGAGAATGATTTAATTTATCGATGCCCGCGACCAAAATAGTGGATAATGCCGCGCTTCAAATCGCAATCGACTCAACTCAAAAAAATACGATATGAAAAATCTATTCATTTCTTGTCCGTTACTGTTAAGTGTATCACTCGGGAAGGACAGAATTCGATACCGTAACGAATTCGCATGGGACGCTGCCTTTAAAACAAACAGATTCAATTTAACGCCTTTTATTTCTGAAGAGATTTTTTATGACCCCACAGCCCCTAACCTGACCGGGTTACCCGTCGGGATATCCCATCGGTTAACTTATTTATACTCTGGCAACAGCAATTTCGATTCTGTATTTTGACCGACTTGTTTAGTCTTAAACATATACTGACCAGCCCTGTAATCCGAATAGGGGACTACAGGAAAGTCTGGATAAGTTCCCTGTTCAACATGATGGGTTTTGCGGGAGAACAGGTAATCGTTGGATTTCTTATTTATGATCTTACCGGATCTACCGCCTGGGTCGGTGTGTCTTTGGCGCTGGCTTTCGGCCCGATGCTCCTGTTTGGCGCCCCCGCGGGGGTGCTCGCAGATCGAATGGAACGACGCAAGCTTTTGCCTGCGTGTGAATTCAGTATCGCTCTGCTGCTGGGAAGCTATGCGGCATTGGTTTATTTCTCAGGGATTCATCTCTGGATGATTCTGACTGTTGCCTTTGTGAGTGGCTCAATTAGAGCGATACATTCTCCCATTAGAACCAGCTATGTCTATGACCTTGTAGGGAACAACCATATTGTCTCAAGTCTGGGTTTGCTTAATCTCGGTATCCGCACAGGACAGCTAGTTGGTGCATCGCTGGCCGGTCTTGCAATCAAATTCTATGGCCCTGCACTTGCATTTGGACTTTTATGTTTCGGCCATCTCATTTCTCTTGCCATTTTATGGAATCTCTCTAATGCGGGGCGTTCAGCAGATTTCAAACCATCCTCTCTTTCAGACCAGTTCAGGGAATTTGGCAGGGAACTCATAACCAACCGCAGTCTTCAGCTCATCATTCTGATTACTGCCGCCATCGAAATTTTCGGCTTTTCCTTTGCCACAGCCTTGCCAGAAATAGCAAAGACCAAGCTCGACGTTGACGCCAGCGGGCTCGGTTTCATGCATACCGCCCGAGCAATAGGAGGAATGCTTGCAGGAATTGTATTCGCAAGCTCCCTGAATCTATCCCATAGAGGTAGAATTTATATAGCCATAACATTCGGGTTTGGCGCCGCCGTGGCCGGACTAGGCCTGTCACCCAACTTCACCATTGCGGTTATTGCCATTGCAATTATTGCCGCCATGGCGGCTTCCACCGATGTTTTAAGCCAGAGCATGATGCAAATGGTTGTGCCCGATCATCTGCGCGGCAGGGCCATGGGGGCCTGGGTTTTTGCGGTCGGTATTGCGCCTGTAGGGCACATTGAAGCCGGGCTGTTGTCTGAGATGGTAGGTGCCGACATTGCCATGATCATTAACGGAACTGCGTTAATGATCACTACTGTCCTAGTCCTGCTCATCTTTCCCGGAAAACTGAAAAGCCTCTGACCTTCACGACGAGCGCAAAAAGCTCAACCCATTTTGATGTTTGCGATCAAATTTACAACCTGCACCAAATCCCGTAGCGTGTCCTGATGAATAGAACTTGTGCTCATACTGTTAGACTTTCGATTGCTCAATCTCTGGCGATGCTTAGCCATACTCTCCTTAGCGAGATCTCGAATTGAATCAATCATTTTTCCCCGGGACTTGGATTTAACCATTCCGTCTGCGGAAAAATTGGTAATTTCCAACTGAATCAATTTGAGAACCTCTTCATGGACTTCTCGCAATTCGTCACTTCCCACGGATGAAAACCTGACATCCCGATCCAGTCGTTTGACCGCAAGTCTTGCCAGATTATGAGAAACTACATCCCCTATATTTTCCATCGTTGTAGAAAAACGAAGAATTCCATCCAGCACTTTTTCAGAACCGGAATCAGCCCCCTCCTTATCGTGAATAGTTCGACGCACTTCGGACAAATATCCCTGAATGGCTTTATTGCGAGCATTAATCTCAGAATCTCTGGCCACAAACTGCTCAATAACCAGTCGATCCGTTACGTCGAACATATCCATGGCCCGCATAAAAAGAGCTTCGGTGTTATCCGCGAGGCGGAAGGCTTCCCGACGAGCACAGGACAACGCTAAAACCGGTTTTTTGACCATCTTCGGGTCAAGGCAACTTCCAGGAGCATGCGATTCAGGTAAGATATTTTCCGGTTGTCTCGATTCCAACAACGACTTACAAAAATTGGCAATTTGTACGTTGAAAGGGACAAACAATATGGCTAACACTGCGTTAAAGGCAATATGAAAATTAATCGTTCGAATCCCAGGTTCGCCACCAAGCAAATCAATATAGGGAAGGACTAACGAAGACAGAATCAATACGATCACAGAAAGCAGCAAACGCATCAGAAAATTCGCCAGCACTGCGCTGTAAGCATCCAGATTTCTTCTGCTTACCAGTAACAAGGCAATCAGCCCAGAACCCACGTTGGCACCCAGAACTGCGCTGGTGGAGATTTCATCAGAAATAATACCGGTACCTGCCATAGAAGCGACAACCAACACAACGGCAACGCCAGAGTGAGCTATCCATGTCGATAATGCAGTGATAACCAACACAAGCCACGATGCCGATGTTAAAAATGCCATCAACTCAGGTGAAACCGGTTGCGCCGCCATGGGCGCGACAACCTGCTTAATCAACTGAATTGCCAATAGCATCAAACCAAGGCCGATAATAATTCTACCCAGTTGCTGACGTTTCCAGGTTTTTGAGAAACGGTGAAAACATAACCCCATCAACAGTAACAATGGTGCCAGGAATGCTAGATCAAGAAATAGAATACGTGCCGCGAAGGCAGAACCCAGATCGGCACCGATGATCACCACAATGGCCACGTACAGAGACAGCAAACCCGCGCTTACGAATGATGTTGTGAGTAAAATCGTTGCCGTAGTGCTCTGCAACACCACCGCAGAAGCAACACCACAAGAAAAAGACTTTAATCGAGAACCGGAAGCCGAACAGATAAAGGTGCTTATTTTCGAGGAATACGCTTTCTCTACAGCCGCACGAAGCATATAGCTACCCCACAATAACAGACTGATACTGCCTGCAAGGCTTAACAAAAACTCAACCTTGGGAGAAATAAACACGCGCTAATTATTTCCTCTTAAAAACCGGTTGATACAACATTTTTAAATAAGATCCACTGAATCAAATATCAGGATACCTTACCCGTAATTCCGAAACTATCCAGACTGTTTCTAATCGCATTTAACGCACCACGCATCTGCTGCTCGCCTAATCGACCAATACACCCGATGCGAAAGCTTTCCGCAACGGTAAGTTTACCCGGATAGATCACATATCCCTGCTCCCGCAGGTGGTTATAGAAATGATCAAATTCGAATTCCGGATTAGTTGGCATATGAAAAGTAATTATAATTGGTGCCTGCAGTTCATCCGGCAATAATGTCCGAAATCCCATCTCACGCATTCCCTGCACAAGAGTATTGCAGTTGTCCTGATATCGCGCACCGCGACCTGCCACACCGCCCTCTTCAAGAAATTCAAAAATCGCCTGATCAAATGCCAGCAATACATGGGTGGGAGGGGTGAAACGCCATTGTCTGGTTTTGGTCATCGTAACCCATTGCTCATAAAGATCCAGACTCAAAGAAGGTGAATTTCCCTGAGTTTTTTCCAGCGCTTTCTGTCTGGCAATACAAAATCCCATACCGGGTGCACCTTCAAGGCATTTATTACTGGAAGCCACTACGGCATCAAACTTAATTTGCGTGCTGTCTACGGGTAAAGCGCCAAAAGCACTCATAGCATCAATCAGAAAACCCCGGTTATGCTTTTCCACTACATCGGCAACGGCCTTAAGCGGATTTAGAATTCCGGAAGTAGTTTCGCAAAACACGGCCGCAACATGCGTAATAGTGGCATCCTGTGCAAGCGTCTCATTCAGCACTGCCACGTCGATAGGGACATCTTCGCTGGATTCCTGAATCTGGTAATCTCGCTCGTAGTAATCACACATTTTTGCGATGCGATGTCCGTACGCACCGTTGATGCAGATAAGTAGCTTCCCGGCACGGGGAACAAAATTCCCAATCATCGCCTCGACCACAAACGTCCCGCTTCCCTGAAGCGGGACGGTAACGTGGGTGTCCTGACCATTAACCATGTTCACCAGATTGGTCATCACCCGCTGATTCAACTCGATAAAATAACTGTCTCTGGAGCCATAATCATGAAGCATCGCTTCTTTTACCGTAGCTGACGTCGTCAGGGGCCCGGGAGTAAGTAAGTATGGGTCTCCTGTTGGAGATGCGGCGATGCTGGGTTCATGCTCTCGATTCATGGTTTAAAATTTACGGTGATTGGTTGAACAGATTTATTGAAAAGTTAGATAAAATAAATTACTGAATACAATGTATTGCAGATTGCTATTTATACTTCCTTAAAATACTATTTATCAAATCGATATTACAGATAAGTTAAATAGACTATGCCAATCTCACATGCTCATCTGCGTTCATTTCATGCCGTAGCAACCCATGGCAGTTTCACCAAGGCCGCAGAATTTCTTCACGTTACTCAACCAACCCTGTCCGGTCAGGTCAAGGAATTAGAGGAACGCTACGGAGTAAAACTTTTTTTACGCCAGAGAAGACGGATCGAACTGACCGAGTTGGGGCTATCCGCTTACGAAATCACCCGCAAAATTTTTCGCCACGAGGATGCGGTGGAACAACTATTTTTAGCCGCTAAAAGGCTCACAACCGGTGAATTACACGTGGGTGCGGATTCCCCTTACATTGTCACACCCCTGCTGGCCCAGTTTCAGCGCATGTATCCAGGAATCCATATTTCGATCCAGTATGGCAATTCGGAACAGGTAATGGGGTGGCTTGAATCCCAGAAATGTGACGTTGCAGTTCTGCCTAATGTACTGGATGAAGAACGACTTCACGTCATTCCACTGGCCCCGGATCAAATTGTTGCTTTTGTTTCCAGCGATCATGCCTGGGCGGAGCGAACCTCTATAAAACTTGAAGAAATCGCAACCCAACGAGTCATACTCCGGGAAAAGGGCTCCAGAACCCGAGCCATATTTGAAAACGCGCTACTGGAAAACAAGATAAAACTTAACGATATTATGGAAATAGGCGGACGGGAAGGTGTTCGAGAAGCCGTAGCTGCGGGATTCGGGGTGGGTGTTGTGTGTGAAAATGAAATTGAATCCAGCTCTCGCTTCAACCTTTTGAAATTCAACGACGCCAATCTCACCAACACCGAATATGTTGTTTGCCTAAAACATACTCGCTCAGTTCAGGTAACAAATGCTTTTCTTGAACTGGTTACCTGATCTATATTCCGGTTTCTCGCGTATGCGTTGCAGTTTAACCAACCGCCTCCTCTAAGCAAACTATAAGTGCACGTAATTTAGCATGAACGTACTTTTCATTACCGCTGACCAATGGCGCGGAAAATGTCTCTCCGCACTGGGTCATCCCGTTATTGAGACTCCCAATCTGGACATGCTTGCATCTGAAGGTGTGTTGTTTAAAAAACACTATGCGCAGGCGACACCCTGCAGTCCAAGCAGAACATCGCTGCATACCGGCATGTATCTGCATAACCATCGCGTCTGCCTGAATGGCACGCCATTCGATGAAAAAAACACCAACTGGGCTCAGGAAACCCGCAATGCGGGCTACAAGCCCTTTTTATTCGGTTATACGGATACTGGAAAAGATCCTCGTGGTCTGAAAAAGGATGATCCGAGGCTTCGTCATTACAGCGAACCACTTCCAGGTATCGAGACAAGCACTGTTTATGCCAATGAAGTTCCGCTAAATTGGGTTAATCACCTGAAATCGAGAGGCTATTCAATCCCGTCAACGTTGTGGGACCTCTATTCTGAAACCACTGACAAATCGCAAACCACAGGCGACCCAGACTCCCCGCCGGCATTAAAAATCAAGAGCAAAGATCACGAAACCGGATTCATGGTTAATCAATGCATAGACTGGATCAAACGGCAACAAGGAGATTGGGTAACTCATCTATCGCTATTCAGGCCACACCCGCCATTTGTTGCTCCAAATCCCTACAACAGTCTATACAGTGCAGATCAACTCGACCCGGTGCATCGCCAAATAGATTGGCAAACGGAAGCATCCCAGCACCCCTGGCTGGCCTATCAGCTGGGTCAAAAAAAATTCCGGGCGCCACAATGCCAGGACACTTTCAACAAACTTAAATCCAGTTACTATGGATTGATAAAGGAGGTTGACGACTATCTTGGTTTCCTTTTCGATGCCATTCATCAACTCGGTCAATGGAACGACACCCTGATTATATTCACATCCGATCACGGTGAACAAATGGGTGATCACTGGCTGATGAGCAAAAGCGGATACTTTGATTCT
>JAIBDK010000034.1 GCA_024679435.1 Gammaproteobacteria bacterium
CCCGGTTATCACCGCCACTATAAAAATTGTAACTGAAGTTTTCTGTATTCTTTGGGCGTTATCTTTTTTCCAGCGAAGTAGTGCACCGGCACCTGCGATTATGGCTAATGGAAACCCTATTATTTTAAAAACAAAATCGAAGTAGGGTGGTCCTACTGAAATTTTTCCTAATCCAAGGGCATCAAGAAACAACGGGTACAATGTGCCTAGAAAAACCGAAAAGCATAGAACGCCAAATACGATGTTGTTGAGAAGAATTGCAGTTTCTCTCGAAACAAACTGAAATTGAACGTGACTGATGATGCGCGGCGCGCGCCACGCATAAAGTAGTAATGAACCACCGATGACTACGCCTAGAAAAATCAGTATAAATAATCCGCGTGCTGGATCGGTTGCGAACGAATGCACGGATATGAGCACGCCAGAACGAACCAGGAAGGTTCCCAGTAATGACAGCGAGAATGCAAGAACTGAAAGCAGTATTGTCCATGCTTTAAATACGCCGCGCTTTTCTGTTGCCGCGAGAGAATGTATTAACGCTGTTCCGATTAACCAGGGCATAAAAGATGCATTTTCTACAGGATCCCAGAACCACCATCCGCCCCAACCCAGTTCATAGTAGGCCCACCAGGATCCGAGAGCGATTCCCACCGTCAGGAACATCCAGGCAAGATTGGTCCAGGGCCGTGACCACCTTGCCCAGGCAGAATCGAATCGGCCGTCTATCAGAGCGGCAATGGCAAAGGCAAAAGGAACCGCAAACCCAACATAGCCGAGATAGAGTACCGGAGGATGTATCGCAAGTCCTACATCCTGCAGGAGAGGGTTGAGATCGCGTCCCTGGATCGCGGCGGGTATAAGTCGTTCGAACGGATTAGACGTAAACAGGGTGAAGAGCAAAAATCCTACGCTTACCAAACCCATGACGGAGAGCACCCGGGCTATCATCACTTCGGGGATTGATTTCGACCACTGTGTGACCGCCAGAGTCCAGATCGAGAGAATTAGAATCCAAAGTAACAGCGAGCCTTCATGGCCACCACAGACGCCTGAAACTTTGTACAACAATGGCAAATAGGTGTTTGAATGATTGGCGACATAGGCAACTGAAAAATCATTGTCCAGAAAGCTGTAGGTCAGGCATATATACGAAAGCGTGATCAGGATAAACTGTGCACGGGCTGCCGGCTTTGCGACAGCCACCCAGGAGTAATATCCTTTTGATGCGCCAATCATGGGCAAAACAGCCAGTAAAAGTCCGGTTGTTAGTGCAAGAATAAGAGACAAATGTCCAATTTCAGGTATCAAAGATGTTTCCTTTTTTTAGGTGTAGATGATTATATTGTTGTCGACTATCTGTTATTGATTTATGTCTTATTCGTTTTCCTGCTTGGAGCCAAGTATTTCCTGGTTTGCGGCTTTTAAAGCGTCGCTAATTTCGGGAGACATGTAGGTTTCATCGTGTTTTGCCAGGACCTGACTTGCGACAAAAATATCACCATCCATTTTACCCAGGGCAACGATGCCCTGTCCTTCACGAAACAGATCAGGGAGAATTCCGTCATATGAGACGGTTACCGTTTTGGCGGTATCGGTAAGGTCAAATCCAACATTGAGATCTGAATCACTGCGAAATACACTGTTGGTTACAACCATGCCGCCGATTCTGAAATTGGTATTAACAGGAACTTCTCCGGCTATGACCTGGCTCGGGCTGTAAAACAGATTGATATTTTGCTGCAGGGCTGTCAGTGTCAGGCCGGCGGCAAGGCCCACCCCAACCAAAATTGCTCCGGCCAGTAAAAGGCGTTTTTTTCGCTTTGGATGCATGTTCTAACGTAGATTCCGGGATTGATAGTAGGCAATCAGATCTTTTTTTAGTTTCTTCGTCTTACGCATAGGGGCAAAGTAATGATATACGAGCAAAATCAGGGTTAGTGCATACCCCGGCCAGATATATATTCCGTGTCCACCCATGTGAAGAAATTCAGACATTTACTATGTTCCTGACCCAGTTAGTTTGACGTTCCTGGCTCAACAACTCAAACCTCACTCGATTAAAAAGAGCCGCTATAAAATAGAAATTTACCGCTGCAAACATGATTAAAAGTGGCACCAGCATATTTATGTCAATTGTCGGGCGTCCTAGTTTTGTAATTGTGGAGCCCTGATGCAGAGTATTCCACCATTCAACAGAAAAATGAATGATGGGTATATTGACGACCCCTACCAGGGCAAGAATTGCGGCGGCTTGGGACGCCGTTTTTCGGTCTTCGATTGCGCTGGTCAATGCCATGTAGCCAAAATATAGAAAAAGCAGCACCAGTTCAGATGTCAATCGAGCATCCCAGATCCAGAATGTTCCCCAGGTAGGCTTACCCCACAGCGATCCGGTAACTAATGCGCAGAATGTAAACATGGCGCCCAGTGGTGCGCAGGAGCGGGCGACGACATGACCAAGTTTCATTTTCCAGACCAGTCCGGTGCCGGCAGCAATAGCCATTACAACGTAAATAAACATCGACATCCAGGCGCTGGGAACGTGAATGAAAATAATCCGATAACTGTTTCCCATCTGATAATCGGGAGGGGCCGCTACCAGTCCACCGTAAAGGCCAACAATAAGTAGAATGAGCGCTATTAAACCGCAACGAGGAGCCCATTTTCCAGAGAAATGATAGAAATATTCTGGCGAGCCAAAACGATGGAACCATAACCAGGATCGTTTTGTGCTTGCGGGTCTTTGCGCTTTTGATCTGGATGGGTTCATTAGTTTAAAGTGGATTCAACCGAGTCTAGCTAGATTGCTGGCCTGAGCTCTATTTTATCCTATAGGAGTTAACGGTATCGATTTGAAATGGATATTAAATTCTAAAAATAACTCATGTCTTGTTGATAAATCCATCTTAAACCTGTCGGTTAATGGCTTGCTTGGAGATTCTTCAATTTAAACTCGCCCGGATAGCCGCAGAGATCGCAAAGGGAGCCAGAGTAACACTCAAAATCAGAAGTGCTCCAAGTAGGTATATATGGGCAATCCATGGAAGATTCAATACGGCGGCATCGACAGCGCTGGTGCCGAAAATCAGAACCGGGATATAAAGTGGAACAACAATCAGCGTTAGCAGAACACCGCTTCTGCGTAATCCCACCGTCAATGCTGCTCCTATACACCCGATGAGACTCAAAGTCGGTGTGCCAATGAGTAAACTTGTTAGCAGCGCAGGCAGGGCGTGCGCAGGTAAGTTAAGCATCATCGCTAGCAAAGCACTGACGATGATCAGCGGAACACCGGTTAGTATCCAATGTGCAGCTACCATTGATAAAGATATTAGGGGCAACGATGCGGGACTCATGGCAATAAGCTCTAGTGTCCCGTCATCGAAATCTGATTTTAGAAAAGTATCAAGTGCGAGCAGGGTGGAGAGTAGGGCGGCAACCCAGATTACGCCCGGAGCAATACCCTGAAGAAATTGGGGGTCCGGTGAAATAGCCATCGGGAACAGGCTGGAGACAACCACGAAAAATAGCAGCGGTTGCAGCAAACTCCCGGGATTTCTTGAGAGCAATCGGATGTTTCTAATCACCAGAGCGGCATAAGGATTAGTCATGACGCGACTCCGGCAATAGAAAGCTGAACCGTCGATCTACTACAGTGGCTTAGCTGCAAGTCCTGATGGCTGGTGAAAATAAGAATTCCACCTTCCCGGGTGTGTCGGCTAAGTATCTCTTCAAGAATTATTATTCCGTGCCGGTCCAGTGAGGTCGCCGGTTCGTCTAGCAACCAGATTTTGAGGTTGTTCATCAACAACCTCGCTATACTGACTCTTTGTTTCTGGCCTGCAGATAAGAGATGGGTCGGGAGATGGCTGTAGCGTGTCGCTCCAACCAGTTCGAGAGATTGGTCTGCCGGTGACCCCGTTAAAGGTTTTTCTGGGAGCGATATTGATAGATTTGACTGAGACGAATTAACAGGGGTATTGATCGGAGATTTCAGAGATCGCAAAAACCGCAGATTTTCCAGCGCTGTCAGGTCGGCATTTAGTCCTGATTTGTGTCCGAGATAATCTGTTACGGTTGAATACTCAAAATCATCACAATCACCTGAATTTCCCTGCCATTTAATCTCACCCTGACTGGGTTGATGCAATCCGGCTATTGCTCTGAGCAGTGTAGTTTTTCCTGATCCGTTTGCACCGGAAATCTGAACGGCGGCGCCCTCGACAGCAACAAAGCTAACAGGAGCAAATAGCCTGTGAAACCCTCTTTCACAAACAACGTTATTTAGCTTCAGGGATTCAATGCCTGCGCCGCTGATTTGTGAGTTCACTTGGGTCAAATAGGGTAATCAATTAGAATGGGGGAGTGTACCTTACCCTAACGAGCCATACAGCATATTGAGAACAAAATGTCTTTATCACTCACTAAAATGAAAGAAGTGCCACTATGATTCTCCATGTTGATATGGATGCGTTTTATGCCTCTGTGGAAGAGCGGGAAAACCCGGAGCTCAAAGGGAAGCCCATGGTGGTAGGGGGTGAAGCACAATCTCGTGGAGTGGTTGCGGCGGCGAACTATGCGGCCCGCAAGTACGGTATTTTTAGTGCTATGCCGATGGCTACAGCAGTCCAAAAATACCCCGGATTACTAATTATAAAACCCAACCCCGCACTATATAGTCGGATCTCGAAGCAGATCAGGTCGATATTTCTCAGATACACGCCGATCATTGAACCTCTGTCTCTTGATGAGGCTTTTCTTGATCCTTCCGGGAGTGAAAAGCTCCACGGATCAACGGAACAGATAGGGCGCAAAATAAAACATGATATCGCCCGGGAATTACTTCTAGTTGCATCTGTGGGTGTTGCCCCAAATAAATTTTTGGCGAAATTAGCTAGTGATCACGACAAGCCTGACGGCTTTACAGTGATCGAGGCTGATTCGATTCAGAATTTTCTGGACCCTTTGCCTGTCGGCAAAATCTGGGGGGTGGGAAAGGTCGCGAATCAGAAGTTTCAGAATCTGGGGATTTTCACCATTGCTGATTTGCGAGCGGAAACCAAGGAGTCCCTGATTAATATGATGGGAAAACACGGTGGCCTGCTTTGGGAGCTGGCCCAGGGGATTGATAATAGATCCGTCACTCCCGACAGTGAGGTAAAGTCAATTTCTCAGGAAACCACTTTCTCCGTTGATATCAATTGTATTGTGACGCTTGAATCAGTTGCTTTTTCACTCGCTGAAGCGGTTGGATTCAGAATGCGGGAAGCAGGGCTTAAGGGTCGGACCGTCAATTTAAAGCTGAGATTTGACGATTTTCATACTATTACGCGATCTCAGACTATTTCCGTGAGCACCGACCAGACTGACACGATTTGGAAGACCGCAAGAATGCTATTACGAGATGCTTTTAAGGCTCAGACATCGCCGATCAGACTAGTGGGTCTTGGAATGGCAAATTTCGGAGATGCTGGCGAGCAAAAAGACCTTTTTAGTTTGGTGACGGAAAAAACCGGGCAGCCGCATAAGGGAGCGTTAATTGACAGATTGTCCGATGATATTCGACATCGATTTGGTGATAAAAGTATTGCCAGGGGTAAATCTCTCAGCAGGGATTCTGGGGTCAAAGCCGGAGAAAAATAAAGGGCGACAATATTGGAATGCGCTAAAAGTGGTTTTTCACACATTTAAAATAACAGAAGATATAATCCGAGCTTGAAACTACCCCCCGATTCTGATCACCTGATAAAGAGAAACAGTGAAAACAAAGTATCCACGGTTGAGCCGGTGTTATGTATATTCTAGGAATTTCCGCTTATTACCACGATAGTGCAGCCGCATTGGTTTGCGACGGAAATATTGTTGCAGCCAGCCAGGAAGAGCGTTTTACCAGAAGAAAACATGACGCTGGGTTTCCGTCTAATGCGATTAAAAATTGCCTGGAACAAGCCGGAATTGAACTCAGGCATGTTGACCGGATAGTTTTTTACGACAAGCCGTTATTGAAGTTTGAACGCCTGCTCGAAACTTATGTTTCTTTCGCGCCTCGGGGCTTTCGTTCATTTTTGACCGCGATGCCTGTCTGGCTCAAGGAAAAGTTGTATTTAAAGTCTGTTTTAAAAAGATCTCTGGCTACGCTAGGAAACCTTGATCAGAAACAACTGCCGGAACTGTTGTTTAACCTTCATCACCAGTCTCATGCCGCTTCGGCATTTTTCCCCAGCCCCTTTGAAGAAGCGGCTGTTATGTGTCTGGATGGAGTAGGGGAATGGGCTACCACTTCTGTGTGGCATGGAAAGGGAAATCAACTTATACCCCTTTGGGAAATAAAATTCCCCCATTCCCTGGGACTACTATATTCGGCATTTACTTACTTTACCGGGTTTAAGGTGAATTCCGGTGAATACAAGCTCATGGGGTTGGCACCTTATGGAGATCCAAAATATAAGGATCTGATTCTGAATAACCTCATTGATCTTAAAGACGACGGAACATTCCGGTTAAGGATGGAGTACTTTGATTTTGCTACCGGCTTGAGAATGACGAACGATCGATTTGCCAGGTTGTTCGGTCAGCCGGCCCGAAACCCTGAGGCGGAAATTACCCAGATGGAAATGGATATTGCGGCGTCGATCCAAAAGGTAACCGAAATTATTGTTTTGCGTCTGGCGCAAACCGTTCAGGAAGAAACCGGCTGCAATAAATTATGTCTGGCCGGTGGGGTTGCACTTAATTGTGTTTCCAACGGTAAATTGTTGCGTGAGGGGCCGTTTGATGATATCTGGATCCAGCCCGCAGCGGGAGACGCTGGCGGGGCATTAGGAGCGGCGTTAACAGGCTGGTATGAGTATGAGAATCAACCAAGAACGTTAAAAGTATCTGCCTCGGGAGGTGCGTCTGATTTCATGCAGGGAAGTTATCTTGGGCAGCGGTACAACAATGATGAAGTCGCTGCGCAACTAGACCAATTTGATGCCGTATATCAGCGTCTCGAAGATGTCGATTTGTATCGTAGGCTTGCTGATATTTTGGCTGATGGCAAGGTGGTTGGCTGGTTTCAGGGAAGGATGGAGTTTGGCCCCCGTGCGCTGGGCGGGAGATCAATTCTCGGTGATCCGCGTAATACTGAAATGCAGTCAGTGATGAATTTAAAGATAAAGTACCGTGAATCATTTCGACCATTTGCGCCTGCTATTCTTGCCGAAAAAGTTTCCGAGGTGTTTGATCTGGATCGTTCAAGCCCCTATATGCTTATTGTGGCCGACATAAAGGAAGCTCATCGAACTCCCATGTCAAAACAGCAACAATTGTTATTTGGAATTGAAAAGCTTAAAGTTTTGCGCTCGACGCTTCCTTCAATTACCCACGTCGATTACTCGGCCAGAATTCAAACCGTTCATCAGCAGACAAATCCGCGATTTCATGATCTGCTTAGTGCGTTCTACGATAAAACCAACTGTCCGGTATTGGTAAACACGTCTTTTAACGTTCGCGGTGAGCCTATTGTCAATACCCCTGAAGATGCCTATCGATGTTTCATGCGAACCGAAATGGATTATTTAGTGGTTGAAAACTGTTTAATGGCAAAACTGGATCAGCCTGCCTGGGAGCAAGATGAAAGCTGGAAAGACGATTTCGAGCTGGATTAACGATATGTCAAAATTACATAAGTTTCTTGGCCAGGAAATACCGACGATGAATGCGGCTGGATTAAGACAATTCGGGCTGGTTTTTGCAGGAATCATCACGGCGCTTTTTGGGTTAGGTATTCCGTTTCTATTCGGGTTTGATTTTCCGCTATGGCCGTGGATGCTAGCAGCGTTGGTGGGGAGTCTTGCTCTAATTTACCCTAAAGCACTGCAAGCGTTTTATCAGTTGTGGATGCGTTTCGGTATAATCATGAATATTATTATGACCAGACTGATTCTGGGTACGGTATTTGTACTGACGGTGATTCCTTCTGGTCTGATCTTCAGGCTTCGGGGAAAGGATATTCTGGATATTAAAACTGATGAATCACGAAAAAGTTATCGCAGTAAAATTGAGGTTAGAAATCAAAATCATCTTAAGAAACCATATTAATATTAAATATTAACTTATTGAAATAAAATAAAAATGATAGATTTAATAGAAGATTTGTGGGGCTTCATGAAGGAACGTAAAAAGTTCTGGTTGGCGCCCATTATTATCGTTCTGTTGTTGTTGGGCGGATTATTGGTTTTCGCGCAGGGTTCGGCAGTCGCCCCCTTTATTTATACGCTGTTCTAATATAATGAAAATCACCCGGATAGCCGCTTATCAAGTCTCTCTGCCGCTGAAAGAGGGCGCGTACAGCTGGTCAAATCAATCCTTTTCGTCATTTGACAGCACGGTAGTCATTGTCGAAACCGATGGAGGTATCAATGGTGCCGGAGAGACTTGCCCGCTGGGTTCTGCTTATCTACCTGCCTTTGCTCAGGGTGCGAGGGCCGGGATTGAAGTAATTGCACAAGGGTTAATTGGCGAGGACCCCAGACAGATTGACGCTATCAACCATAAAATGGATCTTCTTCTTAAGGGGCATCCGTACGCGAAATCTGCGCTGGATATGGCTTGCTGGGATATTTTTGGAAAATCGATGCAACAGCCGGTTTACTTTCTTTTGGGTGGTTTGCTGCAGGAAAGAGTTAAACTTTTTAAGGTGGTATCCCGGCAAGATGCCGATAAAATGGCGGACAAGATCAAGGCGTATCAGGATCAGGGGTTTCGCCAGTTTCAGATGAAAGTCGGCGCCGGTGCGAGCAATGACATTGTTCGTATAGAAAAAGTGGCTGCGAATTTGGATGACGGTAATATTCTGGCTGCAGATGCGAATTGTGGCTGGAAACAGCATGAGGCTATTCGAGTCGTAAAAGCGGTCAAAGATGCGGATATCTATATCGAGCAGCCTTGTACGAGTTATGAAGAATGTCTCGCGATCCGTCAACATTCAGATCACCCATTTATTCTGGACGAATGTATGGACAGTCTTGATATGTTGATTCGCGGCTATCAGGACAGGGCTATGGATCTTGTTAATCTTAAAATTAATCGAATTGGCGGGCTAACTAAAGCAAAGCAGTTTCGTGACCTGTGTATCTCTCTGGGCATCACTATGACGATAGAAGATTCCTGGGGTGGAGAAATAGCAACTGCCGCGATAGCCCATCTAGCCCATTCCACGCCGTCTGATTTCCATTTTCAATCATCTGCTTTCCATGAATATCACAGTATTGCTATCGCACAAGGTGGGCCTACTGTTGCTGACGGCATGATGTCCGTAAATCATGAGCCAGGACTTGGTGTTGCGCCAGACATGTCAGTGCTGGGCACCCCAGTATTCAGTGTTAGCTAAGATTTTCTGGTAAATCCAGGGTTCAGCTGGATTCCAGTCCGTGGTTGCTGTCGTTGCCCCTATCTTTTTTGGAAAAACAAGGTATATAATTATGACCAACACTTAGGGACCTTGATTAGTTGGACGTGCTCATCAAGTTGTTCTAACTAAGATGTTTTCACCCCCAAAAAATTGCTGGTGCGTAAGATTCTCTCAAGAGGGCTGCGGTAATCAGTAAACCAACACCAGGAGAAATTTAATAATATGAAGAACGATGATATAAAAAAGCTGTTAGCGGGCGATCAAGGTCTGCGAAAAAACCTGCTTGACCCTAAAATGTCCCGCCGGGACTTTATGACAGTCGCGGGTGCGATGGGACTGTCAGCAACAATAGGTTCAAGCTTATGGTCGAATAAGGCACTGGCAGACACACCACAAAGTGGTGGCCATATGCGTGCAGGACTCAACGACACCAATACTTCCGATTCGCTGGATTCTACCCAGTATCTAAATACCACTATGATCTGTATCAGCCGTGGCTTTCGTGACAGTCTGGTTAATGTTGGACCTGACGATAATCTCCAGCCCGCGCTTGCGGAAAGCTGGGAAGCCAACGATGCCGCTACCGAATGGCGATTTAATATCCGTCAGGGTGTCGAGTTTTCAAACGGTAAAACTGTGACTGCCGAAGACTGTGCAAATTCAACACTGGTTCATATGGGTGAAAACTCTACTTCGGCTGCGGCCGGTGTCTTTTCTGGTATTGAATCGTGTACTGCCGAAGGCAATCAGGTTGTTATAAAGCTCAAGACGCCAAACGCGGATATGCCTTTTCTGTTCACCGATTATCATTTCTCTGTTGTTCCTACTGTAGATGGTAAAGCAGACCTTAACTCTAAGGAAGGAACGGGTGCATACTTCCTCAGAGAATTTGAACCCGGTGTTAAGACTGTTTTGGAGAAAAACCCTAATGCCTGGGAAGCCGCCACAGCGGGATACGCCGACTCTGTAGAAATTATCGGAATCCTGGATGACGCAGCACGTCAGTCGGCGTTAATCAGCGGCAGTGTTGATCTAATCAACCGTCCTGCTCTTAAAACTATTTCACGTCTTGAAAAGCTGCCAAATATTAATATTCTTGGCGCTCCCAGTAATCTGGCGTTTACGCATCCGATGAGAATGGACGTGCCTCCGTTCGGAAATAATGATTTGAGACTGGCTCTAAAATATGCCACGCCACGTCAGGAATTTATTGACAAGATTTTGTTCGGCTATGGTGTGGAAGGTAACGATCAGCCTTTGGGGCCGAAATTTGCCAGTCACGACGAGACGCTAAAAATTCCGTATGATCTGGATAAAGCTAAATACCATTTTGAAAAGTCAGGCGTTGGGTCTACAACCATTGATCTCAGCGCTTCGGACACGGCGTATGGCGGTGCGGTTGATGCGGCGCAGTTGTTTCAGTCACACTGGGGAAAGATTGGGGTCAACCTCAATATAGTTCGTGAGCCTCAGGACGGTTACTGGAACAGCGTATGGAATGTGAAGCCATTCTGTGCTTGTTACTGGGGAGCCCGTCCGGTGGAAGATATGATTCTTTCGATTGCTTACCTGTCTGATTCTCCCTGGAACGATACGGTCATCAAGAATGCCCGGGTAGATGAACTGGTTGTTGCCGCTCGCGGCGAACTTGATCAGGCTAAGCGTAAGGAAATGTATAGTGAAGTTCAGTCTATCATTGCAATGGAAGGCGGAACCATTGTTCCTGCATTCGGCCAGGACGTCGCGGCATCGACGGATAAGGTCGGAGTACCTTCCTCGTTCGGCGGTGGATGGGAAATGGACGGTGGCCACTTCGTAAAACGCTGGTGGATGAAAGCGTAATACGGGTTTTCATCAACAATTTAAATAGTGATGTGATATGCAAATCGGATCAAATTATTTGTGTATCTTAATGCTTACATCACGAGGTAAGCATTGAAAGAAAAGGGCGGTTTTAACCGCCCTTTTCTATTTCTGATTGTTGAAAGCTTTTTCCATACGACACAGAAAGTGCCGGGATTTACATATTTCGAATTTGTTCGCTATACTTGTCTGGAAACGGGCTTGAGCAAACGGTCCTATAATTTATAACTCAATAGCATCAGAACGGAGACATGAATAAAATTCTAATCATGGTGATACAACGACTGGGGCTTGGCTTTCTGACCCTTTTTGTTGTCTCCCTCATCATCTTTCTCGGTGTCGAGTTACTGCCTGGAGATATCGCTCAGGAATTGCTGGGACAGGGGGCAACCCCTGAAAACGTCGCTGCTTTGCGTGCGCAACTTGGACTCGATAAGCCACCGCATATTCGATATTTCGACTGGCTTACCAATATGCTTCAAGGCGAGTTCGGCATGTCGTTGGCCAATAACAGACCCATAGCAGATCTAATAGGGGTCCGGTTTTACAACACGCTGTTTCTCGCATCGGTAGCAGCAATTATTTCGGTCCCTCTGGCGCTGTTGTTAGGATTGCTGGCTGCGCTGTATCGCAACAGTCTTTATGATCGAATAGTAAATGTAACGACACTCACGGCAATTTCTGCTCCGGAATTTTTTGTTGCATACATTCTAATTTTATTCTTTACGGTCAATAACCAATGGTTTCCAAGTCTCGCTACTGTGGACATGGAAACACCGTTTCTGGAGCGGTTACATAAGGTAATACTGCCCGCAATTACGCTTACTGGCGTAGTGCTGGCTTATATGATGAGAATGGTGCGTGCTTCTATCATTAATCTTTTGGCAAGTCCTTATATTGAAATGGCCAACTTAAAGGGAATGCCCAAATCTCGGGTAATTCTCAAACATGCATTGCC
>JAIBDK010000044.1 GCA_024679435.1 Gammaproteobacteria bacterium
ATGGGAAATAGTCCACGGATAGCATGCCATATCGGCAATACTGTATTCACCGGTTATATACTCCTTTCCTTCTAACTGTCGATTGAGAACCGCATACAGTCTCGACGTCTCGTTTACATAACGGTCAATGGCATAAGGAATTTTTTCCACCGCATAAAACCCGAAATGATGATTCTGACCCAGCATCGGACCAAAATTCCCCATCTGCCAAAACAACCACTGCAAAACACTTTGCCGACCAGCCAGATCATCTGGAATAAATCGACCCGTTTTTTCGGCCAGATACAATAATATGGCACCGGACTCGAATAGGGAAACCGGTTGCTCACAGCCAATCGGTTTATAATCCACCAAAGCCGGGATACGATTATTCGGCGAAATTTTCAAAAAGTCCGCTTCAAATTGCGCACCCTTTCCTATGTCTACCGGAATCAGGTTATAGGGTAAACCCAGTTCTTCCAGCATAATAGTAACCTTGTGTCCATTCGGTGTTGTCCAGTAATATAGGTCTATCATTTTTTTATTTCTATTTGGAAAACCCGATTTTAACCTACCACTCATGGACATCAGTAACTCTCTGAAAAGTCTGGCCCCGCAATCTAATTTATGGGTGTTCGGATATGGATCACTAATGTGGAATCCTGAATTTGAATATGAGCAATCCAGCATTGCGAAGGTTTATGGATTTCACCGACGTCTTTGCCTTTGGTCGGTTCGCTATCGCGGAACCGCTAAAAACCCTGGACTTGTTGTGGGCATGGCATCCGGTGGATCCTGTCTCGGAATGATATTTAAGGTTCCCGATGCCAATATTAAACCCACTCTGGAATATCTGCACGAAAGAGAAATGATAAGCGATGCCTATCGACCGTTAATTAAGCGAGCACACCTTATCAACGGAGATATTTTCAACGCTTTGACTTTTGTATCAAAAACCAGGCATCCTCAGTTTGCACCCAAAATGAGCATAGAGACAATCACAGACATCACTTCCAACGCTATCGGACCCCGCGGATCAAACAGTGAATATATTATTAATACAGCCCGACACCTGAACAGCATTGGTATATTTAACACTGAGATTCATCAGGTCGCTGCCCAATTAGAAAACCGCAGATAGGGAAAGTCCATAAATGAACTTTTCATAAACAAATAACTCAGGAAACTTTATGTCAGAAGACACCCTTTTTACCAAAATCGTTAATCGGGAGATACCTGCCGATATTCTGTTTCAGGATGATCGTGCTACTGCATTTCGTGATATTCACCCTCAGGCACCGACACATATCCTGATAATACCTAACAAACCCATACCCACCGTCAATGATGTGACGGAAGACGATGAAGCAGTTTTAGGGCATCTGTTCGTAGTAGCTGCAAAACTTGCTGAACAGGAAGGGATTTCAGAAAACGGCTACCGGCTCATCGTTAACTGTGGCAACCATGGTGGTCAGGTTGTGTTCCATCTGCATATGCATCTTTTAGGCGGTCGCCCCATAGGAAGAATGGTATCCCGTTCCTGAAAATTGACTATCATTAGGCCGGCCCTGTCGTTTATTGTCTGTAGGCTGATTTTCATTGATCGTATCTTCTTGTAACTTACCTGGCTTACCTGGCTATGATTAACGCTACGGCCTGAGCAGCAATTCCCTCTTCGCGGCCTATAAATCCAAGTTTTTCTGTCGTCGTTGCTTTCACGTTAACAGCGCCAATTTCAACACCCAGATCTTTTGCAAGATTCGCAGACATCAAAGAAACATAGCTCGCAAGTTTTGGTTTTTCCGCAATAATTATGCAATCTACATTGGAAACCTTCCAGCCACCACTATTTAGCATGGCACAAACTCGCACCAACAACTTGCGGCTGTCAATTCCACTGTAAGTCGGATTGTCCGGTGGAAAATGCGTGCCGATATCTCCTAGACCAGCAGCCCCTAGCAACGAATCGCAAACCGCATGAATCAACACATCAGCATCAGAATGACCATCAAGCCCTCTATGCCACTCAATTTCAACGCCGCCCAAAATTAATTTACGCCCCTCAACAAGGGCATGCACGTCGTATCCGTTTCCAATTCTCACTTTTAAATCCTGATCAAAAGCCATAGTCAAGTTCGGTTCAGGAACAGTTCAGCCAGTTTCAGGTCATTAGGCACAGTAATTTTGATGTTAGTGGGATCGCCTTGCACCATTATCGGGGTATGACCAGCATATTCCATGGCCATGGATTCATCAGTCACTTCGACGCCTGCTGCGGATACAGATTCAAGGGCCCGCATCAGCAGGCCAATTCTAAATACCTGGGGAGTAAAAGCCCGCCAGAAGTTATCTCTACGTGAAGTTTTCAACACTTTTCCTGCGGAATCGGTTTTCTTTACCGTATCAATTATTCGTGCCCCCAAAACAGCACCGATGCCGGTTAGCTGCGCTTCACTGATCACACGATTAACATCATTTTCAATAATACAAGGCCTGGCGGCATCATGAACAACCACCCAATCGTGTAAATCTGCCCGTCGGCACTCCATCAAATCTTTAAGCCCACTCCAAACCGTATCACTCCGATTTTGGCCTCCGATAAAGGTACCCAGAAATACGGGATGTTCATAAGGTTCCGTTTGCCAGAATAAATCTTTCTCACTGATACCTGCAATTACTCCGGAAATATCTCTACAATTGCAAATTTTTTCCAGAGAATGATGAAAGATCGAGAAGCCGTTAACTTTACTATACTGCTTAGGTATAACGGCGCCCATTCTTCGACCGATACCGGCACCGGGAACTAATCCCCATACTTTGTTTTTTTCATTCATTAGTGAAATGTTTAACTGCGAATCAACGGTCAGGAGGTTACAATCCCGCCGCAAAAATACCTATTCTTTTTTGAATAAATGCTGACTAATCAAATACTCAACCCAATCATACCAGACAGCGGAAAAAACCTCTCCTGGTCAAACCTGCATGGTGCTGCCCTTGGAATGGCAATCGCCGAAGCTGCACAGAAAACCAATTCATTACTGGTTGTCATTCTGGAAGACCAACGACAACTGGATGTCGTCGAACAGGAAATAATTTACTTTCTCGGCGATAACACAGCTATACCAATACTTCAGTTTCCAGGCTGGGAATGTCTACCGTATGATCTTTTTTCACCACATCAGGAAATCATATCCGATAGACTGAGGGTGCTGGCCAAACTCCCGCAAATGGAAAAAGGCGTGGTTCTGATTCAAACCGCTAATCTAATGCAAAAACTCCCCCCTGTTGAATTTGTACTGGGGCATTCATTTTCTATTCAGCGGGGACAGACAGTGGACATAGAGAAATTGAGAGGACGGCTGATCAATTCTAACTATCTGTCGGTCAGTCAGGTTATTTCTCCAGGTGAATTCGCAATCAGAGGGGGTATTATTGACGTATACCCTATGGGCTCAGATTCACCCTTCCGTCTTGATCTATTTGATGATGAACTTGAATCAATTCGCCTGTTTGACCCAGACACTCAACGATCCAATGATTCGGTTACCGAACTAGACATCTTGCCGGCTCGGGAATTTCCAATGACGGAAAGCGGAATCAAACAATTCAGAGCGTCATTTCGAAAAATATTTGAGGGTGATCCCAGACAGCAAACCGTTTACAGTGAAGTTTCACAAGGAAATGCCCCGGCGGGAACCGAGTTTTTCTTTCCATTATTCTTTGAAGAGACCGCTACATTTTTTGACTATCTGCCCAGCAATACCTTGCTCATTAAAACTTCAGATTTTGAGTCTTCCGCATCGACATACTGGGCAGAAATCCTGGATCGACATGAAAATGCCAATTACGATATTCATCGAAAAGTTTTACCACCTGACCTTCTGTTTTTAGCTAATCCGGATTTACTGCATAGAAAATCAAAATATCCTGTTGTGGAAATTCGTCACGGTCAGGATGGTCAAACTGACTGGCAAGCTCAGACCGAACCTAATCGACAGTTTCCCGCTGATCCTAGAAAAGAAAAGCCTTATCAGCAGCTAACCCGCCATATAGAAAATTCGAAATCCCGAATACTGTTGGTCGCAGAAACAGCGGGGCGCCGTGAGGCCCTGGAAGGGATCCTGCGCTCTAACGGGTTTCGACCCAGTCTGGAAAATAGTTTCCATTCATTTCTGACAAATAAAACCAGTACACTTTCGATTTCCATTGCTCCTCTGGACCGCGGACTGACCTGCGCACAAAGCGGCATCGAAATCATCTGTGAAAGCCAGCTTTACGGCGAAAAAGTTTATCAACGGCGGCGCCGAAGCATTGAAGCAAGAGACCCAGAATCGATAATAAAATCACTGGCTGAGTTGAATATAGGAGATCCGGTTGTCCATATTGACCACGGGGTTGGACGCTATAAAGGACTTCAGATGTTAGATATTCTGGGCGATGAAACAGAGTACCTGACCCTGGTTTATGAAAATAACGACAAGCTTTACATACCTGTGCTCTCTTTGAATCTAATTAGTCGATTTGTGGGTGGATCGGCTGAATTAGCTCCGTTACACAGACTGGGCGGAGAACAATGGGAAAAAGCTAAAAAACGGGCTCGTGAAAAGGCCTATGACGTTGCCACAGAACTACTCGAAATCGAAGCATTACGAACCGCTAGAACGGGCAATTCAATGTCCGTGGAAAGCCTGGAATATGAAAACTTTATCGGTCAGTTTCCGTTTGAGGAAACGCCGGATCAGCTACAAGCGATCAATGAAGTTATTGAGGATCTAAAATCGGAATCACCCATGGACCGTCTGGTTTGCGGCGATGTGGGTTTTGGCAAGACAGAGGTCGCATTACGTGCCGCATTCGTAGTTGCTCAAAGTGGCAAGCAAGTAGCCATCCTATCCCCTACCACTTTGCTCGCACATCAGCACTACGAGTCCTTTGTGGACAGGTTTAATGACTGGCCGATCAATGTCGCGGTAATGTCAAGATTCAATACCAAAAAGCAATCGACAGAAACTGTAAATCTGCTGTCCCAGGGGAAAATCGATATTGTCATCGGCACCCACCGACTGCTTCAGGAAGACATGCAGTTTTCCGATCTCGGCCTGGTGATTATCGATGAGGAGCATCGCTTCGGTGTTCGGCAGAAGGAAAGACTGAAGAAACTTCGAAGTCAGGTGGACATATTAACACTGACAGCCACCCCAATACCAAGAACTCTCAACATTACAATGGCAGGTTTACGGTCGATCTCAATTATTGCTACTCCACCGGTCAACCGGATGGCAATCAAAACATTCGTCCGTGACTGGAATAAGGGGCTGATTCGCGAAGCCTGCCTTCGGGAAATTCGTCGTGGTGGGCAAGTGTTCTTTTTGCACAACGACGTCAAGAGCATTGAGAACATGGCCAGAGAAATCGCAGAACTGGTGCCTGAAGCAAAGGTCGATATAGGCCATGGTCAAATGCCAGAGACTCAGTTAGAGCGTGTCATGCAGGACTTTTATCACCAGCGTTTTAATATTCTACTTTGCTCTACTATTGTCGAAAGTGGCATAGATATTCCTTCAGCCAATACAATTATTATCAATCGTGCGGATAAATTTGGCCTCGCCCAACTCCACCAACTTCGAGGGCGCGTCGGTCGCTCCCACCATCAGGCATTTGCGTATCTATTGATACCGGGCAAAAAACTGATCACCAATGACGCCCGTAAACGGCTTGATGCGATTGATTCAATGGAAGACCTAGGCGCTGGTTTCGCTCTAGCATCCCACGACCTTGAAATTCGCGGAGCGGGTGAACTGTTAGGCGAAACTCAGAGCGGTTCCATTGATGACGTCGGGTTTTCTCTTTACAGTGAATACCTTAACCAGGCGGTAGCATCAATCAAGCAAGGAAACCTGCCCCTAACTGCTAATAATGCACTCTCAGAAAAGCAATCAACGGTGGATTTACATGTGCCCGCACTCTTTCCGGCAGATTATTTGGCAAATACACACACTCGACTTATTATTTACAAGAGGATAGCAAGTGCCACATCCATGGAAAAGCTTGAAGAATTGCAAATTGAAACTATAGACCGTTTTGGTCTATTGCCCCATCAAGCAAAAAACCTGTTCAGATTGACAGCGATTCGTATGACCGCACAAAAACTAGATATTAAAAAACTTGAAATAGGAGAAACCGGTGGACTGGTAGAGTTCTATGACAACCCCGTTGTAGATCTTTCTATAATTTTCAAATTAATACAGGAAAACCCGGACAGCTATCGTCTTTCAGGCCCTAACACGATGAAGTTCAGAAAAAAAATCCCTGACCCGGTAAAGCGAATAGAAAGCGTGGAGGAATTAGTCTCCTACCTCGAAAAGTCGTTGCCGGAAAACCACTAGAAATTTGACCCAGAAAGTAATTTTTATGTATTCAGCACAATGTCGCAAGACTTCGCGCTTTTGGTAAACTTTGGATTAAAATAGGCTAATGGAAAATATTTTGTCAAAATCATTTATTGCAGGAATTGCTTTGTTCTTCGGTTTGATTCAGGTCGGGGTCGCCAGAGACTATCATATTGAAGTTATCATTTTTGAGCGACCTGCAAATACGGAACCCGACGAAGAAGTCTGGAATTTCTCACCAGGAAACATGGCGCAACAATTACAGAAATTTAACACCCTGGCCGCAAAGGCCTCGGAAATCGAATTTAGCAATACACTGGAGTTCCTTTCAGAAACAGAAAAAAGCTTGCGTGAATCAGGCCTGCGCATCCTCAGGACGGCAAACTGGATTCAGCCACCAGCGGTTTATCAACATGCCCCCGTGGTCTCCATGGGTGCTGAAAACTCAACACTCCCCGGAGCCTACATTCGGGTTTACAAAACATCATTAATATTTGCTGATGTTGATCTTCAACTTAATCCCTTACCCATTCAGGCTTTAAATCAGGATAGCGAACCGACTACAGAATTAACTACAACAAACACAAGCTCAAGTTCTGGCGAATTATCATCTGACTCAGGTATCAGCAATACAACCATCGCAGGCATGTCAGTCTCTCGAATTAATTATCCTGCCCAGTTTTTTATATCCGAGAAAAGAAGACTGAAATTCAAGGAAGTTCACTATTTTGATCACCCCAAATTTGGCGCTATTGTTGGAGTCTGGCCTTCAGAGTAAATTCTGACAAAGTACTTTAGTATTTTGGAAACCGATGAGGTCGCAGTTATCAAATTATCTCGTATTGCATCCATGGTTATCTCCCCCTCGCCGCGACCGGCGGCTTCGTTTACAACCATGGCAATAGTCGCGTAGGATATACCCAATTCTCGGGCCAAAGAAACTTCAGGTAACGCGGTCATTCCCACAATATTGACCCCGTCTTTTTCCATTTTGTTAATCTCAGCGGCCGTTTCCAGCCTGGGCCCTTGGGTTACACCGTAAACTGCTGAGTTAAATATATCTATTTGAGCTTTACTAGACGCATCAATAAGTTGTTGACGCAGTGCATGATTGTAGGGCCTGGCAAACTCAACATGATCCAGCGAATGAGAGAGCCCCGAACCTTTGTAAAATTCACCATCAAAATAGGTATGCTCCCTGCCCCACGTATAGTCAATTAACTGATCGGGAATAACAACGCAACCGGAGACCATATCAGCATCTATTCCACCCACGGCCGCGAACCCAACGATGTTCGAAACGCCAGTTGCACGTAATGCCCATATATTTGCTCTATAATTTATCTTATGAGGGGGTATCGTGTGCCCCTCACCATGTCGTGATATAAACGCCACCTGCACACCGAATAACTTCCCATGCACCACGGCAGAAGAAGGCGCCCCAAAAGGTGTTTCCATATCGCAACGGCTACTCTCAAAAAAATCCGGCAATTCCTCAAAACCCGTACCACCAATAAACGCCAGTCGAGTTTGTTTATCCATCGATATCACTACACCTATCCACTCTTATCCTATTTTTATATGGCCACTTCATGGATCAAATTTTCTAGGGCTGAACTGCAGCTCTTTAACCGCACGGTCGATAGAATAAACTAGATTCTGTTCAGTTCTTTGCGCCATTTCTGAATTAAGAAAATTAAGATACGGTATTCTACTGGCAACATTTATCACCGGCCTTACCATGGAAATCGGTATTTTAAGATACCGGGGTTGCATTGAAAGAGCCTCAAAAATACGATCAACCATTTCTCTATATGTCAGGGTGTCGCCACCTGCAATATTATAGATGTTAGATTTTTGTTGAATTTCCTTTTTCAATGCGTGAACACAAATTATTGCAATATCATCGGCGTGGATCGGCTGCCGCTTACCGTCTCCCCTTCCTACAAGGGGAAAAATCCGAAAAATCTTGATGAACTGCTTAAGAAAATTAACGTTTTGATTTCTGGGACCTCCATAAACCAGCGTAGGACGCAAGATTGTGCAATCAGTTTCATATTTATCCGAATAATTCGCCAGCCATCTTTCCCCCTCCAGTAACTTCGTGACAACGTTGACATCTTTTTCATGCTGACTTTCAGACTTGCCTTCGATACTTGTAGAACTAAGAGCCACAATTTTGCGGGGTTTGAACTTATGAAAAACGTTTGCAAGCGCTCGAGTAGTCCAGACCGGAGCAAGATTGACCCAGGCAAATACTTCACCAAAGTCGTCCGGGTTGCTTTTCTGAAAGTACTCCATTTTAAGCCATGCAATATGGCCAGAACTGGACTTAATGGGCACCTCATTTCTGCTAACGGCAAAAACGTGAAAGCCGTTTTCTGAAAGTCTTTTCAGAAGATAGTCTCCAACGTCAGATTTAGCGCCCGTCACTATCACCACTGGACGGGTATTATGAGTAATATCAAGAGCATTAAAATCGGTGTCGCCCTGCACCGTTAAATCACTTTTCTTCAATCTCGAGCTAACTGCTTTTTTTACCCAGCTCAGGACAATTCCAAAAAAATAATGACCCTTAACTAGAAAATAGGTCAGTAGAACTTTAAACCCCTCCTCATCGTAATGCTTGCTGTTATAGATAAGCATTCCATCATGCTTGTGTTTCTCCACCTGACTTGAAGTCACACCCGAAGATGCACCCTGATGATGAAAAACACCTGCATCCGGACAGAAAAGAATTTTGTAACCGTCGTCACGGAACCGTCGGCATAGATCAAGATCCTCGCAATGTAAAAAATAATCCTCATCCATACCTCCGATCTCATCATAGTATTCTCTTCTAACCATCATCGCCGCTCCGGAGACGGCATCTACTGGCACGGCATACGAGGGGTATGGCAACCCGACAAGATCGATTCCTTCGTACTTCTTCCCCAATCCCAGAGCGGTTATGGCACTGCGTTTTAAAGTTGGCTCATTTCGTCTACACCCACGCTGCTCACTGCCATCATGATTAAAGATTGCAGCGCCAGCAACGGCCACTTTTTTGCTCACAGCCATAACCGTTTGCAGCCTTAAAAAAGTATGAGGAAAAATTGTGCAATCTGGGTTTAACATAACCACGTAGCGATTACGCATTTCCAACATCCCCTGATTAACTGCCTTGGAGAATCCAACGTTTTCCCGATTCCGAATCAGCTTAAGCCTATGCGGGGTGGAAAGGATTCGTTCGATACTTTCAATACTTTGGTCATGACTGTGGTTGTCGACAACCACGACATCCAGCGGTGCATGAGAATTCGCCAACGAACGTAAACAAAGAGAGAGAAACCCTCCACTGTTGTAGTTAACGATTACAACCCCAATTCTAAATCGTTTCTTATCGACCATTTCATGCAAAAATTATGTCTTATCTAAATCTGGAAAGATAAGGCCTGAACAAACCCTTGACCATATAACAGGTCACATCCGTTACTTTAACGGATTTTAATGATTGAATCCGTTTTCTTTCTCTGAACACTGAAGATAATATTTTTATCGCATCCCATTTAGCCCGAAATATCACTGACGCTCGCCCTTTCAACGAATAATGTATCAAAGACACTATATTCAACAAAATATGCTGGGGAAGATAAAGATAGAAGCTATATCCGGGCATATTCTTTATAAATGTCCAAACCAGATTTCTATGACCGTGATAAACCGTAAAGTCGCTGTCTTTGCCCGTTAACCCAGAGCCATGATGCAGGACTACCGAAGATTCGACGTAAATACACTTACTACCATACAAACGCATGCGAAAAACCAGATCAACATCCTCGAAGTAACAAAAGAAGGATTCATCAAAGCCCCCTGCCGATAAAACACTAGACAGGCGGTACAATGTCGCTGCACCACATCCAGAAAAAACGGGATCAGAGTCACTTTTAGCTACCGAGGAGGACATACCATGATGCCTCCGCCAACTCAAACCACAAACATGGTAGACATCACCGGCACCATCAATTCGATCAGAATCAGAGGCATTCATTAGTTTAGATGCAAAAACATCACAGTCTGGATTTTTATAAATTGCTGATTCCAGTTCTTCGAGCCAGGTATCGGTAGGTCGGGTGTCAGGGTTTAACAACGCGACCCATTGCTCACCACAAAGTGTTTCAAAGGCACGATTATTGGCAGCAGCGAAACCTGCATTTCTATCGAGCTGTAACAGTTCGATCGCAGGAAACTCCCGGGTGACTGCTTCGTTAGATCCATCGAAGCTATTGTTATCTACGACAATGACTCTATCCGGCGCCCTCGTTTGGGAGGTCAGTCTATTAAGACAATGCTTAAGATAGTCACCGCCATTGTAATTAACAATAATTACGGCGATACGCGACCCGGATATCGTGCTAATCGCTGTCATCGCTTTTATAACCGCATTGAAAACGGTTATTTGCGATACAGATTCCGGACGTTATAAATCGGCTTGTCCTGAGCTTCATGATAGGTCCGGGTCATTAACTCTGCCAGTAAACCAACCGTTATAAATTGCAAGCCGATGA
>JAIBDK010000152.1 GCA_024679435.1 Gammaproteobacteria bacterium
CGGTAACGATATCCTGCATCTGCGGCAATGACACCGGCCACTGATTAGGACCACGAAGACGTAACCATGCGGGGTCCTCTTTCGCCATTGAAATTGCCGGCTCTTCTGGGCCAATGTCTAACTGGTCCCGCCAGTCATTTTTACCCTGAGTGACTTCATCCCCCAGTATCGTGTACCCCCTGAAATGTGGAGATTTGCCAATGGCAATCTCATATCGCTGGTCCGCAGGCAAAGCAAAAAAACGTTCTGCAATTGCCATGATATCGTTATCCTTGACATCAGAAATTCCGTGACCGACGAGATAGAAAAACCCGGGATCATGACAAGCTCTGGCGAGTTCTGTAACGAATAGCTTTGCCGCCTCACTATGCGGGTTCACAAGAAAGTCGGCAATATTCAGGACGGGCAACACGGATGAATTCATCAAGCCAATTTAAGTCAGCAGTACAAATTAAGTATGCATCAAAATATGCCATCAAGGAAGTCAGGGAGCACCGCATCGGACCCGCAATCAAAGAGGTTGGATACAGAGTGGTAAAACTAATCCACAAATGGATCTTAAAGCCAAACAGGAAGATCGAATTTAAGAGGCACGCTAAAAACAACTTCAAGGTTCAGTGATACAAATCTATCCTTTCGTAACTAATGCAGTTCGACAGAATCCAGGTGCAATATCACTGGCTGACTAGTAGCGATAAACATAAAAACGCCAGGCAAAAAACACCGTGTGCTTCTTGATTTGCTGACCTTTACAGTTTTTCATGGTTTCATCCAGGCAATGACCGGCCCGATAAACGGGGCATGACAAAATTATCTTCCAGATCCGCGATTAATCGGCTGACTCTGAGTGGATAAATATGTAATATTCTGGGGTCCGCGGTTAATAACCAACCGTGCATACTGGCACGAAATACTTTCAGTTAAAGTGAATTCACAACTTACTTACTGGTGTGGCGTATCTTCGATTGATGTTGCGGATATTTAACGGCCGAACTATTTCTGACTATGCTTTACAAATTAATGTCTGCGATCATAGAGTTTTAACAAAATAAACCTGGTCTGACTTTTTCCACGCATTCTTAAACAGGGTTCAACACAAATTGATTAACACTCCTCTCGTGACTGTTTCAGACGCTCGCAGCGCGGCAAAACGGCGATTGCCACGAATGATATTTGACTATATTGATGGCGCAGCTGGCAATGAATACGGTTGTGGAATAAACCAGTCGAGACTGGAAGAAATTCGCTTACAACCCCGGGTGCTGGTCAACACTGAAGATCGTTCTCTAAAGAAAACCCTGTTTGGCCGGGAGTGGGATTTGCCTTTTGGAATTGCACCCATGGGGATGTGTAATCTGAGTTGGCCCGGCGGCGACGAAATGCTGGCCGCGGCCGCGGTCAAACATAATATTCCGGTCGGCCTCTCAACCATGGCTTCCAGCAGTATAGAACAAACATTTGATCGTGCCGGCACCCATGCCTGGTTTCAGCTTTATGTCGGTCAGTCCGAAGAAGTTGCTTTTAATATGGTAGATCGTGCCCGTATCTGCGGCTATGAAACTATTATGCTTACCGTGGATGTGCCGATTCTGGCCCCACGTCCCCGAGAAAGGCGTAACGGATTTCAGTCACCGGTGAAAATCGGTCCTCGTCAGTTCCTGGATTTCGCTATTCATCCGCAATGGTCTATCCGCACATTACTGACTGGCATCCCGAAAATTGCTAATAACGAAAATGATCTCGGCCAGAAGAAATTTGTTCGTAATGAAAGCCGGGGTAAAGTTGACTGGGGTTTTCTAGATCGGCTCCGCAACCATTGGAAAGGCAACCTGATAGTCAAAGGTGTTCTGCATTGCGAAGATGCAGTGCGTATTCGCAATGCGGGTGTTGACGGCGTGTACATCTCAAATCACGGTGGACGTCAGCTGGACAGTGCGCCAGCCGCTATCGATACTCTGGGCCTGATTAGAGAAGCGGTAGGCCGGGATTATCCTTTACTCTTTGACAGTGGTGTTCGCAACGGTGAATCGGTCATTAAGGCCTTGGCGATGGGGGCTGACTTCGTACTTATGGGCAGACCGTTTCTTTACGGAATGGGTGCCAATGGACAACAAGGCCTGGAAGAGATCATTCGTTATATGCGTGAAGAAATCAATGTCGGACTGACTCAGCTGGGAAAAACAGATATCAACGATGTGGATTCAGGTGTTCTGTTTTCTCTGCCATAGAGACAGACCGGATATTATCAAAGCAGAGCCCAAATTTTATAAATCACTTTAAATCTATTTACACTATGAAAGTACGTGGCGGAATGTTGCTCGCCAGAGCATTACAGGAAAAGGGAGTAACCCATGTTTTCACCCTGAGCGGTGGCTTTTGCAATCCAGCACTCGAAGGCTTCATGGACTGCGGAATCCCGGTTATTAACGCCCCCCACGAGCAGGTAGCGGGTCATCTTGCAGATGGGCACACCCGAATCACCCGAACACCTGCAGTATGTTTGGTCGGCCCAGAGGGATTTGCCACCGCCATCCCGGCGATGATGGAAGCCTGGGGAGAGCGCTCACCCGTGATTTTCGTCACCGGTTCAAGCACCCTGAAACGTCAGGGCAGCGGAGGTTTCAAGGAAATAGATGACGTCGCAATAGCAGCTCCGCTCACTAAACACAGCGTTTCCATAACAGATGGTGAACGAATCTCAGAATGCGTGGACCGCGCGTGGACGGTCGCATTAAGCGGATATCAGGGTGCGGTTCATCTGAGTATTCCAGTAGACATCATGTTCAGCTCGTTCGAAGAAAATTCCATGCGTGATGAACGGCCCTATGACCGATCGAACCGACGGCCCGCCCGCGCCTGGCCCTGCCCTGATGATTTAGAGCCAATACTTGAAATTATTAGCAACGCCGCAAAACCCATGTTAATTGCAGGCCACGGAGTCTGGTGGTCAAAATCCGAAAAACAACTGGAATCACTGGCGATATCTCTTAATATTCCGGTTTTCAATGTCCCATATCATCAAAAACTCCTGCCCGAAACCAGCAAAGCATACATGGGACTTGCAGATATCCATCAGTATCAACCCGCCAGAGACGCCCTCGAACAGGCCGATGTTGTGATTATGGTCGGCGCGAGGTTGGATAATCAGATGAACTTCGGAAATGCACCTTTTTTTCCCGACACCCTTAAGTTGATTTGTGTCAATGCTTCCCACGAAGAAATGGAAATGAACCGCTCAGCAGATTACGGGCTTCTCAGTGACCCCGGCGCTTTTTTTGAAGCGCTGGCGAATCTCGACCCTTTCGACCCCGGGTGGATCGAATCCAATAGACAACTCAGATCGCAATGGGTGAATCAAACGATCGTAAATATACCCGAGCTTGGCGGGGATCGTATCCATCCTTTGCAACTTGCAATCGATGTGCAGACGGCTATGGAGGACGATGACTGGCTAATCATTGATGGCGGTAACACGCATTTCTGGTCTGAAATCGCGGTCAACATATCGGGATGGCAGGGTCGGAAACTGGGCAATATTCTCCATCCCGGCACCTTCAGCATGCTCGGGGTGGGTGTGCCTTTTGCCATCACCGCAAAGCTCGAAAACCCAAACAAAAGCGTAGTCGTCATCAGCGGCGACGGTGCCTTCCTCTCCGGAGGCTCCAGCATTGAAGCTGCATTTCAGGAAAACTTGCCTATCGTCGTGGTAATCGACAACAATGGCGGACTGGACTGTATCTCCCAGCAACAGGAGCGTCTGTTCTCCAACCAACAGCATTTTGCAACAGATTTCAGGGATATCCCGTTTCACGCCATGTTCGAAGGGCTCGGTGGCTATGGTGAACTGGTCGAGCGAAGACACGATATTATTCCCGCAGTTCAACGTGCCATTGCAAGTGGGAAAACCGCCTGTGTCAACGTCAAAACCGTCGGGCATATCAGCCCCATCGTGTTGGCCACTACCAGTAAACGTGATAAAGCATCCATCGAGTAATATTAGCTTTCAAAGCTCCACGAGAAAAATCATTATGGCAACCGTATCCTCACATATTCTCGATACCGTATCAGGGATTTCCGCTGTTGGTGTCCGAGTCCAGCTTTTCCGAATTACAAGCGTAAAAAGGGATTTAATGTTTGATGTTCACAGCAGCGACGAAGGCAGGATAATTGAATCTGTTGATCTGTCCAATGCGGAGAACGAAAGTGAATACGAACTAATTTTTCACGGGGCCGACTATTTTTCAACACAACCCTGCCCTGCCCAAAGCAGCGAGTGCATGAAAGTTGTGATACTGCGGTTTTCAATGGCCGACCCCGACAAACGCTACCACATGCCGATAATGCTATCTCCACACTCATATTCGGTATGGTGGTCGAGCTGATTATCTTTGCAAACCCGTCTAAATTTCGCCGTTTATTGTCATCATAAAAATAACCAACCGCTTGCATGTCATCACCAAAACTTAACTATTCCCGACGAATTCGTTCGACCCCCTACACGTCCCGGGTAGAAGCACTCGGTGTATCCGGGTACTCAGTGGTAAATCACACTATCCTGCCAAAAGGATTCCAAAATTCCGTTGAAGAAGATTACTGGCATCTAAAAGAGCACGTGCAGATCTGGGATGTCGGTTGCCAGCGTCAGGTGGAAATATGCGGGGTTGATGCCGCACACTTGACCCAACTTATGACGCCAAGAGATTTGAGTCATGCACAAATTGGTCAATGCCTGTATGCCCCCATGGTCGATGAAAATGGCGGCATGCTCAATGACCCCGTTATTCTAAAACTGGCAGAAGACAGATTCTGGCTGTCTATTGCGGATGCCGATATGCTGCTGTGGGCTAAAGGCCTTGCACTTGGGATGAAACTGAATGTCGCCGTGAATGAGCCGGATGTTTGGCCGTTGGCAATTCAAGGTCCAAAGTCCGATGATCTTGTATCCCGGGTTTTTGGAAACAGTATAAGAAAAATTGGTTTTTTTGAATTCGAAAAATACCCGTTCATGGGGCGGGATCTATTGGTCGCCCGAACCGGCTATAGCAAACAGGGCGGATTTGAATTTTACCTCAATGATTTTACGCTGGGAACCGCCCTTTGGGATACGCTCTGGAAAGCCGGAGAGGGGCTTAATCTGCGGCCGGGAAGCCCCAATCTGATTGAGCGAGTAGAAGGCGGATTGCTATCTTTTGGCAACGAAATGACACGAGAAAATAATCCGCTTGAATGCGGGTTGGAAAAATATTGCCAGCTGGATGGCTCCATCCACTATATCGGACTTGAAGCTTTACAGAAAATAGCCAAATCAGGCTCTAAACAAGCTGTTCGAGGGGTGATTTTTGAGGGAGAAAAATGCCCGCCATGCCAACATCCGTGGCCTATACGATTAGATAACAGGCAGATCGGTTACGTCACCACTGCAATCTGGTCGCCAAGGTTTGAGCAGAATGTTGCCCTGGCAATTGTCGACAACAACTACCAGAGTCCGAATACCCCGGTCACAGTTGAGGTAAGTGATAGTTCGTTCAGCAATGGCAGGGTGGTTGATTTACCGATGCAGGATCCATAACGGGTATTAATGAACTCAAGCCGGGCCACTAATGGGAGACAAAAATGATTGAAATCTGGGGCCGTAAAAATTCAAGCAACGTCATTCCGGTAATGTGGACGCTTGCTGAACTTGAAATTCCCTATAAACGACATAACGTGGGGGGCAGTTTTGGCGGGACAAATACCGACAGTTATGCCAGGATGAATCCAAACAAACTGGTTCCCACCATGAATGACCAGGGCTTCATATTGTGGGAATCGAATGCCATTGTGCGTTATCTATGCAGACAATATGCTTACGGTTCTTTGTGTCCGGACGATCCCCGCGAGGCAGCTCAGGCGGATCAATGGATGGAATGGTACAAGTCCAGCGTCATGACTAAAATTCACCCGGTTTTCTGGGGACTGATCCGAGTTCCGGTGGAGCAACGTGATTTAGCAAAAACAACACAAGGCGCCACGGAAATAGCCAAAGTTCTTGGAGTTCTGGACA
>JAIBDK010000467.1 GCA_024679435.1 Gammaproteobacteria bacterium
AGAAGCATATCAAGCATTGTATAAGAGTCTTTCCCCCCGGAAAGACAAACCATTACCCGGTCCCCGTCCTGGATCATGTGATAATCCTGAATAGCCTGCCCGACATTTCTACGTAGACGTTTGTGCAATTTTTTGTGGCCGACAGAAAGCTTTTCGCGGGGCGTAAATTTTGCACTAGGAGAGTGCTGGACAGGAATGTTGGTCATTGCGTGATTGTATCGCAATCTATGCGGAATACATCGCCTAAAATAGACATTGATTTCGGGTAACTTGGCAGGTGCCGATTGTTTTCGGTGAATTATTTTTATTGGGAGTTTTAAAAAACTTGACTTATGCGGATTAGACGTCTCAGTTACTTTTTTTTGTTGATGCTGTTTGTGATTTCTGTCGCAGCGAATTTTTATGTAAACAGTGAAAGGTTTCGATATTTGGTTACGGATTCTGTGGAAAGTTATACAGGGAAAAAATTCAATATATCGCGCCTCAGGGTAGGGTGGAGTCTTTCTCCTGTTATCGTGCTGGAAGATGTCACCCTCGCTAATGCCGAATGGGGCTCATACGAACATTTATTTGCATCTGACAGGGTTTCAATAAAAATATCGTTGGCCTCATTGTTGCAGGCTAGTGTTGAGATTACAGATATTGAGTTGGAACGGCCGGTTCTACATGTGGAGAAAAATGTTAGGACGGGACTGGTGAACCTTGCCTCGGGGAAAGACGACGCTACCAAAATTTCCGGCAATCTGAATCTGGTTGTTGAACGAGTGTCCGTTAAAAACGGCGCGATCTTATATCTGTCGGACGGCAAGCTCTGGGAGTTCGGGGTTCAATCACTGATGCTCGATTCCGTTTCAAATGATTTGCCAATACGCGGCGATATTCAGGGCACTGTTCAAGGCACGCCAGTCTCATTATCTGGAACCCTTGGCAGCTTGACACAAGTTCTTGAGAATCGGGAAATTGCAGTTGAATTAGACGGCTCTATTGGAGGGGAAGATAACCATGTTGGTGTGTCGGGTGTTATTTCCAACGTTCGCTCCTGGCGCGGTCTTAATTTATGGATAGATGCCAAAATGAGAAACATTGAAGATCTTGGAGGCATACTCCCTGTTAACTTACCTGAGGGTGCCCGAATTTCAGATTTAACAGGAAGATGGGAGCTGGTCCAGCCGGATACGGCTAACACCTTGCGACTGGAATCGCTTGATCTTGTGGGCAATGTATATGGACTGGATGTCCAGTTAACGGGGGAAATTGGCCAGCTGTCGGGATGGAATGAAATTAACCTGGAATTTGTTGCTACAGGATCTCCGAAAATTGAACAATTACAGGGGGTTGTATCATCGAAGGCTCAGATATCTGCTGAATTAGGTGGCTCGATAAAGGGGAGTAAGCAGAATCTCCTGCTGGAGCTGGCTGACTCGCGCATGGCAACAGATGGGGCTGTGCTCCATATTTCGGGCAACACCGGAAAACTTACCGAAGCGTGGGATGGCGATCTCGAGTTAATTCTGGAGCTAGACACTTTTGAATCTATCGATTCGAGTATTTCTAATGAAATATCGCTGTTTTTTCCTTTGACCATAAAGGCCAGGTTGAGCAGAGTCTGGAGTGGTTTCAATCTCACTGATATTGAAACAAAGACTGAGCGTAATAATGCGTTTCTGAATGTCAGCGGCGAGATGCTGAATATTGGCCCGGATCGGAAAGGCAGCTTTTTTATCGAAGCTTACCATGATGAAAATATTCTGGGTTTTTTGAATCGGGGTCGCCTTTCAGCGCTAATAGAGCGTGTCAGTTTAAACGGCAGACTTGAGATTTCTGGTAACCTTTATTCCTTTCCCGAGTTGCAGCTAG